>CAZVOS010000139.1:0-7043 GCA_964628845.1 uncultured Bacteroidales bacterium
TTGAAGGTGTTATTTATAAAGATGAAAGCTACGACAGCCCCGAAAAAGATGATGTAATGATTAAAATCTGGAAAACAAGAGACATTAAAATACAGGGCTATAATGAGTTCTTAAAGTTTGATGTCCCTATTAAAATATGGGCAAGCTACCGTTGGCAAGCTTGTGATATATGCCCTAAAATTGAAAAATCAACAGATTTTAATATCACCGTTTCTTTTACTTCAAAACTTAAACTGAACCCCGATTGGAGTTTTCAAACACAAACTGTTCCCAGTGGCTTAAATTTCGAATCAAAACCCAAACTCGATTTCGGTGTAGTTAGTATTCCAATTACTACAATAGTAGAACCCATTGTCAAGGACCAGCTTGTTGAAGTATGTAAAGAAATTGATGCTGAGGTGGCATCATCCTTCAATTTTAGCAAAGAAATTGACTCTGTTTGGAAAGAAATGCACGAACCCCAGCTCATTGATTCTACCTATAAAGTGTGGTTAAAAATTACACCTCAGGATATTCTTATGAGCCCTATAAAAGCAAATAATGAGCGCATAAAACTTGGTATTTCATTTAAAAGCTATTTTGAAGTGATTATTGGTAGCAAACCTCCAAAACTCAAACAAAACCCTTTACCCTTACTTAAAACTGCTGAAATTAATGTTAAAGGATTTAGCTTTGTTATAGAAACGTTAATAGACTTGAATGCTGCATCTGATATAGCCCGACTACATCTTAAAGATACCGTTCTGGAACTGTCGAAAAATAAAACTGTTAAAATTGATGACATCAGTTTCATAGGTCTGACAGATAAAATTTATACAAAAGTGGACTTAAGCCAAAGCTTAAATGGCAGCGTGTTTTTTATTGGAACTCCATTTTATGACCAAACAACTAATTTGATTTATCTTAAGGATTTCGATTATGATATTAAAAGTAAAAATGTACTTATTAAATCTGCTAATTGGTTATTACATGGAACCTTAAAAAATAAAATTGAAAAAGAATTTAATTATTCGCTTACCGAAGACCTGAATATGATAAGAAATACGGTAACGGAAGTTCTTTCTACATACGAATTTGATAATTTATTCTCGCTCAGAGGTAAACTCGATAAACTTGATATACAGGATATTATCGTTGAAAATAATAATTTAAGAGTTATTATAAACTGTAAAGGCAATGCCCTAATGAAAATAAAAAGTCTGGAGTTCTAACCCCAGACTTTTATAAAATAGCATGAAAATATTTCTATTCAAACGACAATACCGATTCCTTAATAATTTCCACACAATCTTTTATCTGTCCTTCCGAAATAACTAAAGGAGGAGCAAAGCGGATAATATCACCATGAGTAGGTTTTGCCAGCAAGCCATTGTCGCGTAATTTCAAACAAACATCCCATGCCTCTTTACCGTTCTTGGGAGTTATCACCATAGCATTAAGCAGTCCTTTACCTCTCACAAGACCTATCATATCAGTTTTTATTTCTCTTAAACCTGTTCTTAACAATTCTCCAAGATATGCTGAGCGTTCGGCGAGATTTTCGTCTTTCACAACTTCTAATGCAGCTATAGCTACTTTTGCAGCTATTGGGTTGCCCCCAAAGGTTGAGCCATGCTCACCTGGTTTTATACATAACATGATTTCATCGTTGGCAAAAACGGCTGAAACGGGGAATACCCCACCACCAAGTGCTTTGCCAAGAATTAAAATATCAGGTTTCACATTTTCGTGGTCGCAGGCCAGTAATTTACCTGTACGGGCAATACCTGTCTGTACCTCATCAGCAATAAACAAAACATTGGCTTTCTTACATAATTCATACGATTTGGTAAGGTACCCCTCGTCCGGAACAAAAACACCGGCTTCACCCTGTATGGGCTCAACAAGAAAACCAGCTACATGAGGGTCTTTCAATGCCTCTTCCAATGCATTCAAATCGTTATAGGGTATACGAATAAAGCCAGGTGTGAAAGGACCATAATCAGTATAAGCAGATGGGTCGTTAGAAAATGAAACAATAGTGGTTGTCCTGCCATGAAAATTACCTTCACAAACTATTATCTTTGCCTCATAGTGTGGTATGCCTTTTTTCTGGTAAGCCCATTTACGGCAAAGCTTAATAGCTGTTTCAACTCCCTCTGCACCTGTGTTCATAGGTAATACTTTATCGAACCCAAAATATTCGGTTACATATTTCTCGAATGTACCTAATACATCGTTATAAAATGCCCTCGATGTCAGAGTTAATTTACGTGCCTGGTCAACCATAGCACCAACTATGCGGGGATGACAATGACCTTGGTTAACAGCCGAATATGCCGATAAAAAATCAAAATACTTCTTGCCTTCTACATCCCATACATAAACACCTTCGCCACGCTCCAGAACCACAGGAAGCGGATGATAATTATGAGCTCCAAACGCGCTCTCTAAAGCCATCAACTGGCCTGATTTTGTTGTTTCGTTAATTGTTTCCATAATATATTTGTTTTATTATTAAATTTCAATTTTCGACAAATATATAAATTTTAAATCGATACTTAATTTTTTAAAGAAAAATCTTTTTTTATCCTTTTTTGAGTAAATTTAGTTAAAAACTTGAATAAGTTAATAAAAAATCATATATTTGTTATAAATATTATTTAATATGAAGACTAATTTTTCTCTTTTAATATTTTGTGTTTGTATTATATCAGCTAAAGCCCAAACAATAAGCTGCACCATACTACAACCACCATGTAATGACGATGGTATTCTTGAAACAACTGTTACAGGGCTTACACCTCCTTTAGAATTTATATATTTATTATATGGTGATGGAAGTTGGAATTCTGTTATACATAATACTATGGTACTGACAGATACATTTATGGGCTATGCTTGTGTTATGGTAGGTGTCAGGGATATAAATCAAATGTATATATCAACATATACTGCAATGCAGCCACCTTTTCAAGTTTCAGCTACAGTAACACATGCTTACTGTCCTATTCCCGGAAGTGCTTCATTATCTATTATTCCAAATGTAACTCCTGATTCAGTTCAATGGTATGATTATTCGAATAACAGCTATTTATTTACAGCAAATCCTGCCAACCTTGGTATAGGTCTCACAAAGTATATAGTTTTTAAAAACGGTTGCAGCATTATTTCAGGAGATAGCAACGCAGTTTATATACAAAATTACTCAGGTATAAGCTTTTCTAATGCTGTAACACCTGCAAGTTGCACCAATGGCACGGCAAGTGTAACAAACATAAGCGGAGGCACGCCACCATATAGCTATGAGTGGTCAAACGGTGCACAAACACAAACCATCACAAACTTAAGCAAGGGCTATTACTACGTGACAGTTACCGACTCACAGGCTTGTTCTAATGGTGGCTATATGTATGTGAATCAAATACCTCAAATTAGTGTGCAGTCCACAATAACACCTGCCACCTGTTTGCAAAGCGACGGCAGCATCATAGTTTTTGGCTCCGGTGGGCAAGCACCCTATACCTACCTGTGCAGTAATGGGGCTACCACACAAAGTATTACCGGTTTGAGCGGAAATACCTCGCTTGGTTTTGTGGTTACAGATGCCAATGGATGCACTGGAACAAGCAATGTCTATATTGACATTAACTCACCAATAACAGTAACATACACGCAAACGTCTTCTCAATGTAATACACCTACCGGCTCAGCCACCCTGCATATAAGCGGGGGGCAGGCACCATACACCATACAATGGCAGTCCATGCCACTGCAAACCGACACTGTAATAGCAAATATGCCAGCCGGATATTATTCGTTTATTGTGACTGATGCCGATGGATGTGCACGTTCAGGCTATGTCGAAATACAAGCGGTAAGCTCTATTAATGTGACTTTCATGCCTGCAAGTGCGGTATGTCCTTTTAACAATGGCAGTATCCAAACAACCATAACAGGCACCAATCCGCCTTTTACATTTTTGTGGAACAATGGCAGTACAACACCCTCACTCAGCAATCTGGCTGCAGGCGTTTACAAATGCACGATAACAGATAACATCGGGTGTGAGTTTATAAAAACAGTTTATATTTATCAATCCGGTACTATTCAGGTCTTTCCCTCCACAACACCAGCAAGCTGTATGTACACAGCCGATGGCAGCATCAACTTAAATATTACAGGAGGTGTACAACCTTACACGGTATCATGGTCGAATGGCATGACAGGCCCATCTGTTACAGGGCTTCCCTCGGGCTACTATCATGTAAATGTTTCCGATGCTAACGGCTGCCACTACAATGGCTATTACGACCATTTTTTCCTGGATTACAACCCTAATAACGACAGTTGCTATTGTTCAATAAAGGGACGTGTTTATGCCGACACCAACAACAACTGTCAGTTTGATACAGGTGAGCAGGGTATTCATAATATACATGTGCTTTGTTCGGGTTTTGGTTCTGCCTTTACGGATGCACAGGGTTTTTACGAGTTTAAAGTACCTACGGGCAATTATACCGTTTCGGAAATTGTACAGTCTATATACCCCTTAGCACCATGCCAGAGCCATATCATTCCGGCAAATGTTACAGCACAAACGGGCTGTGTTTTAAATATTGATTTTGCGCATTCTGTAAACCCATTGCACGACATAGGTATTTATCCCATTTCGCTTGCAGGGCCACCCATACCGGGTTTTAACTATAAGTATGGATTAATTGCAAAAAACCAGGGCACTGTCATCGAATCCGATATTCAGACAGGCCACAGAAATGACGGACAGCTAAACTTTGTGGGTGCACAACCACCGATTCTCACACAGCAACTGCCCCTGAGTGAACCAAACTGGTACAGTATTATAAGCGGATTTCCGACTTTGCAGCCGGGAGTCGCTACGACCTTAGAAAACACATTTTCTGTTCCTGTGAATATCCCTCTCGGAACGGTGTTGGACTTTAAAGATACTGCCGTATGGGCGCAGCCATTATCTAATTGGCTCAGCGATTATTCGCCGTGGAACAATGTGGCCATTTATACACCAATAGTTGCCGGTTCCTACGACCCCAATTACAAGGAAGTGTATCCGGCAGGAGAAGGCTCAGAGGGTTTTATCACGCAGGATGATTCTATTCTGACCTACACCATCCACTTTCAGAATCTCGGAACTTACTATGCCAAGGATGTTGTAATTACCGACACACTCGACCCTGCACTCGACTGGAATACTATCGAACCCATAGATGCTTCACATGATTACACTGCAAGTATTAGCAATTCAGGTGTACTTACCTTTAAATTCAGCGATATATTTCTGCCATGGAAATCACTAAACGACATCACAAGCCGTGGATATGTTATATTTAATGCCCGATTGTTACTCGGAATAACCTCTGGTACAGTCATAGAAAATACCGCCAATATTTTCTTCGATTTTAACTTCCCTGTGATAACAAATACAACAATAAATACCTTCACAACGCTTGTTGACAATCCTGAAAAATCAAAAAATAACAGCATACTTATTTTTCCTAACCCTGCTACTAACTTTATTACAATAAAAACAGACAATGCAGAATCCATAAGGATTTATGATATATCCGGTCGTATGCTTTATGCAGTAGATATGACAGAAAATAACCCTGTACACTTAAACATTGTGTCCTTATCCAGCGGTATTTATATTGTTGAATATATAAATACAAATGGACACAGAATGTTTTCCCGTTTTGTAAGAG
Organism: uncultured Bacteroidales bacterium; assembly: GCA_964628845.1. Taxonomy (GTDB): domain Bacteria; phylum Bacteroidota; class Bacteroidia; order Bacteroidales; family PXBB01; genus JAKIYU01. Next base: position 5,718 of record CAZVOS010000139.1, read on the forward strand.
GGAAATAGAAATGATTTTGTTTTTTTAACCAGATTATGTTTAAAGTAATTTGTGTCATATTAAATCTATTAATTATTTACACATATATTTGAAATTTTGCCCGTATGGGCATGAATATCAATAAAAAACCACTAGAAAAGAAAAATGTTTCCCGTAGGGAATTAACATTGGGGGCAATAAAATCCTTACTTTTGTTAATGTCCATACGAACAATAAATATAGTGATTATTTTTTATTGATATTAAAGTCACTTCGGCTGGCAGTGCAGCGCCTACGGGCTATAAAAAACTGATTGAATAATGTGCATATAATTATTGTTCTTTATATAATCAGATTCACTCCCCCTTCTCAAATATCATTTGCATAATTGATTCATCCAAATAATAAAGCAGTGGATAATCTATAAACAACGAATGCCATGTGGCTTTATCAATACGCTTATTAGCTTGCTCAAAATCAAATAAAGCTTCTTCAACAGACTCCTTTTTGATATATGCATAACATCTGTACATGTACAATGTGGTTACTTCAGAATTGATGTTAATAGATTTAGTAAACCAGTAAACAGATTCTTCATAGTTCTCTAACGATAACAATATCTTTCCCTGATTGAAATATACAGTATAATTTAATGAATCCAAATCCAATGCTTTCTGAAAGTAATAATCTGATGAATCTTGCTGTTTATTCGAAAGATATGCAATACTCAGATTCCTATACACATGAAAGGATTGAGAGTCAAGCTCTAATGCTCTTTTACTGATATCAATAGCCATATTAATATTGGTGTCAACAATATCATAGGCAATTTCTGCAAGATGCAATGCTGTCATCTGCGATTCATTCATAGGATACATATAAAGATGACTGCTTTCTGATAAAGGCGTTATGCTGAACTCTTCTCTTAAGGCAGAATCACTAACCACTTCCTGTGTAGTTGTTTCATAATTAAAGTACGTACTATCGGCAAAATACCATCGTATAAACATATGACCAGGAACATGTATGGCATATACTGGATATGATTTGTTCTTATTGAGTAATATGTAAAAAAACAAAGAGTAAAAATTACAATCAAGAATCCTTTCTTCCAGTACATTCTTTAATGTTTGTACATTTTCATATTTAAAATGAAAATCATCTTTCAAAATATCACTGAATTGTTTACATATGGCAATAGCTTCCTCTTTTTCGGGATTCTTAAAAAAACTTAATTTTTGTTCAGCATACCTAAAAATACTGTCTAATAATGCCAGATTATTTTCGGAAAAATCAATCCCAATCGATTTTTCCAGTTCAATGCTGGTATAAATCCCCTCCATATAA
>CAZVOS010000140.1:0-7042 GCA_964628845.1 uncultured Bacteroidales bacterium
TGATTTTTCTCTTTCTTTTGTTTCCTCGTTTTTTACAGCTATTGTACTATTTATTTCATTTAAACAACACGCATAATTTTTATGAATGCTGTCACGTTTCTTATCACACATATCCTGTATGTCAGTAATCAGAAGGTTCATATCATTGCCTGTGTTAATACTGTCGTTGTTACCATAAATACATTTTTCAAGCTCAGTTAACAGGTATTTTTTTTGCTGTAAACTCATTAGTGTTCTCACATCGGTTGTGATTTCAGATAATTTATCAATTTTGTAAATTATTGAATTTCTGTGGCTTGAATCGCATATATTGTCAAGCACTACATTGTTTAAAGTATTGGAATAAGAAAGCAGATAATTACTGTATTCTTCAATAATATTTTGAATTAAATCACTAATACTTTCTTTATTTTTTACAATAAAATCTGATGCTTGGGGATTCTTTTTATTGCAGATTTCGTTATGATTATCAACAGCAGTTCGAAGAAGGTTATATAACGTATCGAATGAAACATCAATGATATTTAAACTGTTCAATAATATATTTTCGATGTTCTTATATGAGCTATCAAAACTTTTGATAAGACATAATGTTTCTTTAGTTTCATTTTCTTTATTATTGTATTCAACAAGTAATTTATTAATGTCTTTTCCTGTTACACCAAAAGATTCGAGCAATTCAATATCTCTTTTTATTTTTTTCCTGTATTTCTTCTGAAAACAAATATCTCTGTCGTCATTATTCTCAAAATATATATCCAGAAGAGGAGAAATATTTTCCGTTAATTTTTTTATCGCTAAATTTTCTCCACCTAATGAGTTTTTGCTTAATAAAACAAGGCATGCATAAGAAAATGTTAAAGGATAATCCAAATTCTTAAACATTTTTTCGACAAAAGTAATATTTGGTACGAATAAACTCTTTTTATTACGTTTATCATTGATTCTTTTAAATATTTTTTCATTAAAGGAGTCTTCACGCACTTTGGGTTGGGGCAATGGGAGGTCGGATAATATGGCTTGGATATAGAGCCGTTCGTTCAATTTTTTGGGAAGAGCTACTTCCTTGGTTTTTGCTTTTAGTGAAGAAACAAAATATTGCTCTTGGAGTTGGCATGGAGGCAGCTCAGCATTTAGGTCTTCCATATTACATCTTTCAAGATGAATTTGCCTGAAGGGTACCACCCATGAAATATTCTCTTCTTTTACTCCGTTTACAATGCCATAAGAAGATTTAACCTCTTGCGTGCTTTTCTCCATATTTTCATATCCCAGTGCAGGCATACCTGGCTGAATGGCTTTATGCATAAAAAAATATATGTTTTTTTTATCGGGAATATTTATGCAGTTCATGCCTTTTTGCAAATCTTTGTTTTGAAAGAATTGCGTGGTTTGTGAAAGAGGTACCTCATCCAGTCTTTCATATTGTTCAGGATTAGGACTTTGAAAGAAATAAACAACATACTCCGGCTTAATTAATAGCTTATAAGGATACGTTTCATTGGTCTGTTTCACTTCAAAAGAAGCGAGGAGTAAATTTTTTTCATTTAATGGTGTTGTTAAAGTGTCGTATCCATAATGAATGCTCTTTATTTTCTGACTCGAATGGGTATGAAGCAAGGCAATATCGTTACTCATGTCGACCGAGTGCACATTTAGTTCATGTCTGGTGCCGTTTTCGTCAAATGTATAGAAAGTATTGCAACCCGACAAGCTGTGATAAGATGTGAGCAGCCCCTCGTATCCTTTTACCTTAGAGCCATATAATATACGGGGTTTATTGGGTGTATCATCGCACATGCAAGCTTCGGCAAATATTGGATAAATATAATCATTCACATAATTCATTTCTTCAATGGCTCTTTGGTAAAATAGCTCGCTGAACAGTTTGTCTTTTCTATGAAAGCTTATGGTTGCACTGCCTGCTATGCTTTTTTTATACCCTTTATCTCCATAAGTGCTTATGTCATAATAATATATGAACTTGTTTTCAAAGACAACCAATTTAAGATTTAAAAAATAATCTCTTTCCGTGCTTTTTTGAAGTGTAATATCTAAGGGTTCATATTTATTATGTCTTTTGCTGCTGTCGTTTCTAAATAAAATTTTACCCATAATTTTATTAAACACAGAATTATTTTTTCGGGTATTCTTTTGCGAAATACTACTAATAATACTTTGTGAGATGGTTTTAAGCAAAGCCGAATCAACATGATAAACATTATCCAATTGGCCTATATTGCCGGAATATGTAACAAAAGTAATAGAATCGCGCACCATGACTTGTCGCTTTTCATCCATATTTAGTCGCATTTCTTTTACGGCATCATTTGAAACGGTATTAGTTAGTTTTTCAAAACTTTTGCACATAGGCACTGGTGATGTGTTCTGGCAAAAACATGGTGTAAGGAAGAAAAGCGAAAGAAAGATGTTTATCATTTTTGTTTTCATGGCTGCTATTTTTATAATTTTTTTATATTTAATACTATCGTTTTACAGAGCTCCCTTTAAAAATGAATGCATTTCCTTCGGTTTGTATTTTACATGCCATGGAAGCAGGCTTAAGGGAATTAAGCAAGCGGTAAACATCGTATTGTACAATTTTGTATGAATGACATTTGATTTCGGTTTTAGCATCATCTATTTGAATATTTGAAAGGTTTAAAAATTTAGATTTTTCGAGTGTGTTCAAAAATTCTTTCATTATGTCATTATCTGCACAACTGCCGTAAAGCTCTATAATGGTTTCTCTCCCGTCCATTATGTAAGAGTAGTATTGACCTGTCATTTGAATGAAAATCTTATCAATATTGTCCTTTAAAATTTTTTCTACTGCATTTGTAATAGCTGTCTTTTCATAATCGCCGTTACCTGAGCCCCTGTAGTTTTGTGTTAGAATAAACGAATAGGTGTTGGCGTTAAAAATATCAATCTGTATGTTTACAAGTGCTTCATATCCGTTGGCTTGCCTGATAATGTTTTCAACCGTAATTTGCTTTATCACAAAGGCAACTTCTGCAGTGATTCTTTTTTCTCTTTTAACAACCTCTAAAAGCTCTCTGTAATAGTTTAATGAGTCTATATTTTTTGGAATATTACACACAGGCATTACATCAATATTCTTAAGTGAGGTCATTTTATATTCGAAAGCGTTGATCTTGTTTTGTGTAATTACCCTCGCTTCTTCGTATAGGTTTATGGTCTCTTGATTCACACTCCCGTTTATAGGGTGATAAAGTACAACCGTATTAAGAGCAAAAAGTTTGTCGGCATTATTAGCTATGTAGTTGATGAGCTGCTTGTTAACTAAAGCTGTTTCTAAGTAAAATTTAAAATTCCCCTTCTTTTTATCGCCTCTTTGTGTGGGATAAATAAAATCATCTGTAGGCAGTTTAATTAAAGCTCCTGCATGGATCCGAAGTAAATAACAAATCAAATTGCTGAACTCAGCACAATAATCATAAAACACGGCTTCCATGAGTTTTTGTTTAGCCAACAAACGAAGTTCGTTCATGTCATTGCCGTAACCCTCAACGGGATAAGGGAGTTTATACTCTTCGAAAAACAAATCGCCCATAAGTTCTGTAGGTATAAGCGATTCATTTTGTTTTACCGGCTCCGCTGTTGTTGGTGATGCTGTTGGCTTATTCGAATTGCCCAGCATTGGGAACACCGTATTCTGTTGGCACCAGGCACTGTAAGTGCCGATAAGCATTAATACTGCTATGCTTACGATTTTTTTGAATGTTGTTTTTGTTTTCATTGTTATTTTCTCCTATTTTTTTTATTGATAATTAATTTTTCTATGTGATGCTCTTTTTTTAGTATATAGATTCCCATTCACAAATGCCCCCACTAAAAGAGTGGGGTTAGTGGTGAATTTGTTGCCAAAATACTCTTTATCCAAAGCCCAGTACTGACGAATTTCGGTGTAGATGTTGATGAATTGAGTCTGTGCTGTTAATTTAATACCTGTACCCAAATAGTTATTCCCATTATAATACCCCTGAGCTATGGCTTTATAACTGTTCAGATATTGTTCGCTTTCGCTTACATAGAGATAGTTTAGCTGAACCGAAGGCGCAATGTAAAAAAGACCTAATACCGGGACATCTTTTTGCATATATCCGCATTGATAACCTGTTGATAAATTCAGGGTTTGAAACCTGAAGTCAGCATCCTTCATCCCTATCAAGTATGGTCTCCAATACATATCTGCAAATAAATTTTGAACATACTTCTGTTTTTGGTCTGTCTGGTGTTGTCCCCTGATGAAATAGCGCTTCACGCCAACATGAAGAAAAGCATCGGCTTCGAAGGGCAAGCGCTGCACTAAAAATGAATCCACCGACTGCTTTATAATAGCATTCCATGAGAAAGGTGAGAAGTTAAGAATAATGCTTTTTATGTTCACATCAAATTGGGTAAAGCGCAAATCCTGCCCATACTTGCGGGGTTTAGTATTCACAATAAAACCTGTAATTCCCGATGTTGAGCCGGTTTTGCAGGTTGTGGGAGATGCCTCTGCCGACACCGAAGCTGGTATGGCTACTTCTATTGAGTCGGCGTTGCTTATGAGAAGAGCTGACTGAATGTGTTGTGCTTTTATTAATAAGCATAAGAACATAAGCAAAACTGTGGTGATAATTGCATTTTTCATGGTTTTTTTGTTTTTTTGTTTATGCCTCTTTTAAGGGTGTCGGCTTTCCCTGAAACAAGTGCTTCTATTTATTAGTGGGATATCTATTATTTCATGTTATTTATACCCTTTATTTGCAGTCTGAATGAGGTTTTGATGCCCTCGTTAAGCTTCGACTTCTTTTCTGAAACAAGTGCTTCTATATATTAGTCCGAAGTCTGTTATTTGACGTTATTTACAGCCCTCTCTACTGTCAGGACCTGGTTTATGACAGTGTTTTATAAATCAAGAAATAAGACAATGAGGAAAGAGAATCTTCGAAGAAAATATTTGGAGTTCAGGATTTAGGACTGAGGGCTAAGGTTAAGGTTTTTTTGTGTTTCTTCGTAGCTTGGTTGCTGGTCCTTGTCGAAGCATTGTGTCTTCGTTACTGGAAAAGTTCGAAGCTTGAGCGTTCGAAAATGGGATTATCCTTTGGGACAGAGATATAGCGCACGCTGAAAGGATGATTATTTATTGTTTAAATGCCATGCTATTTTAATACTCCCTCTTCTAAAAAACATATTTTCAGCTTCTTTGGTAAAATCTTTATCTTTAAGATATTTTGGTTTAAAAGCTTTATCTAGTTTTTTGAGTATGGCTTCTGCTTCATACACAGAAATAATATTTTTTTTTCTTAAATCATCTAATATTTTAAAACGTTTATCTTCTTGTATTTTTTGTTCTTTATTTTCATTACTTTTTTCAGCTATATTTTCAATCGGGTGAGCAGAATAATTATTATCCGAATGAAAACCTTCGTCATCCTTTCTAATATTTTTTTGAAGAGCTTCTTTATAATCAAAATAATAGGTTTTTATAATTTCATTTATTTTTTTCTCTTTAAACTTTTTATCAATTGAATTATCTTTCATAATATGGTTTAATTCCCACATAAAACTTTTGTAGAATTCCTTTAAGCTCTTATTTTGCTTAGTTTTGAAAAGCTTTTTCGCATACTTTTTGTCTTGAATATATCTTTCAATTTCTATTATTCTTTCTTCTGATAAATTTATTTTTTCTTCTGATTCCATTTTATTTATCATAAATTATTATTTAAATAAGTATCTAATTTTTTCCCTCAGGTTTAATATAACTTTGTTCATTTCAACCAAATAATTCTTACAATGCTCATCTGTTTCAATTTTTTGTATTAACTCATCAACAATATTTAAAAATTCTGCTTTTGAAGATTCATCTATTATTTCAAAAATCTTCTCCAAAAGACTTTTACCATGACAGTAGGAATAAATAACAATTTCTATTTTATTATTTTCATTTATTATACAACCCTCTTTTAAGATATCATCAGGAATTTTTTTATATATTTTAAAATATTTCTCAAGTGCTTCTTCAAAATGAACCCCTATTTGAGTTAGCACATCTTCGAGTGTATAAATGTCAATGCCCATACATTCTTTAAGCCATCTTTTTTCTTCAACAAGAATATTATATGGAAAATCGTTCATATCTAAGCCCATTTGCGAAAACAATTGACTAACTCTCGTGTTATCCTTAAAATCAAAAATAATAGCTTGCTCAAGCAACACCGAAGCCACCTGTTCTCTTTTAAAATTTTCGCAATACAACAACCATAGTGCAACACGTCTGGCAATAAGTTTGTTTTTAAATTGAGAAAAATGTTCTGGGTTTTCAGGTTTTTTATTATTTTTTAAATTGGCTGTAATATCTTTCAATTCATGAATAGGCGTGTTTATTTCCTGTTCATCATTTTTTAAAATCCTTTTTATTTTGTTAACAATATTTTGAGCATGCTTGCTTACATCAAGTTCGACCTGCTCATAAACAAGGTTATTACGGTGATACCTGTAGAACGGAACCATTGGAAGCCATCCTGCGCTCAGGGGTTTGTGCAGTATTGCCTGAAAGGTTTCTTCGCCATATTCTTCAATTTCGTCGGCAAAGATATGAATACCGCTTCCTGTTAAATCATTTTTTGAAAATACACTTACTCTTACACCCCTGTTGCGAAAGCTTTTTTGAAGAAATTTTCGACTTAGCCCGCTCAGTGCCACAAGACGGTTATGCCTATCCTGCTGCGAGAGCCATACCAAAAAATCGTAACCTTGTTCTTCCTGGTGTTTAATACCGCAAAATTGTTGTGCGTTTTTATCAAGCAATCTAAAATCTGCTATGGCAACAACAATACTATTATTTACATCTTCTGCTATAATTTTTTTGGCTTCAGATACTATTAAACCAGACTTCCCATCGGTACAAAAAATTTTCTTAATACCTTTTTTTTCTAATATCCCTTTTAGCTTTTCTATTTCGCTTATCTGGTCGTCGAGTATCAGTACAGCCCATTCTTTTTCAGCTTCTTGTTCTTCTTCTTTATAATTG
>CAZVOS010000141.1:0-6960 GCA_964628845.1 uncultured Bacteroidales bacterium
AATCAAGTTTGCTTAATTATATGTAAAAAAACTTTATTTTTGTAAAAAATAAAACGATAAGAAGATGAGTATATTAGTTAATAAAAATTCAAAAGTCATTGTACAGGGCTTTACAGGTCAGGAAGGGAGTTTTCATGCTTCCCAGATGATAGAATACGGAACAAATGTGGTGGGAGGTATAACACCAGGTAAAGGTGGACAGATACATCTCGACAGACCAGTTTTTAATACGGTATCAGATGCAGTAATTAAAACAGGAGCCAATGTATCTTTAATATTTGTACCACCTCCTTTTGCTGCCGATGCTATTATGGAAGCTGCCGCAGCAGGAATAGAAGTTATTGTTTGTATAACTGAAGGCATTCCTGTAAACGATATGGTTATGGTTAAAGAATATTTAAAAGGGAAAAAATCGCAACTTATCGGACCCAACTGTCCTGGAATAATAACACCTGGTGAAGCAAAGATAGGCATAATGCCTGCATTTATCCACAGACCTGGTACAGTAGGTGTTGTTTCCCGCTCAGGAACATTAACCTACGAAGCTGTTGACCAGATTACCAAGGCAGGGCTCGGTCAATCAACATGTATAGGCATAGGCGGGGACCCCGTTCCTGGAACAACCACCAAAGAAGCCATTGAACTTTTTATGAATGATAAAGACACAGAAGCCATTGTGATGATTGGAGAAATAGGAGGAAATATGGAAGCAGAGGCCGGCTATTACATAAAAGAACATGGCTGTAAACCAGTGGTCAGTTTTATTGCAGGAGCTACTGCACCAAAGGGTCGTACTATGGGACATGCAGGAGCTATTGTGGGCTCAAAAAACGATACTGCCGAAGCCAAGAAAGAGATATTGCGACAATGTGGTGTACATGTAGTTGATTCCCCTGCTGATATAGGTATTAAAGTAAAAGAACTTTTATGTAAAATATAGAATATTTTAAAATTACAGTACTGATTATATATATAAAAACGTATGTTTGTTTAATATTTATTTATTAAAATGAGATGAATTGTACTAATTTTTCTATACATTCTTTAATCTACTTTATTTGGCTTTTTGTTCTTATTAATCCATTTCTGTCAATACAGGCACAAGATGACAAAGATTTTCAAATTGTACGGGTGGATACAAAAGCACAGCCCCAAAAGATAAAAGCTGTTCAGATTGAGAATAATTCAAATACAGTAGCACGTTGTATTTTTAAATTTGGCCACAATGGTTTTCATAATGAAGAAAGTCTTAAAGAACTTATTCTTAAAGAAATAAACAACAAGAAGAGCGGGGAAGAAAACCAGTTGCTTATACTCCAGAACATAGCCGGAGTTATTAAAAACCCTGCACATCGCAATTTGCACCTCCTTTTTACAAGCGCAACACCTTCAGTGTCGCTCAAGAAATACTCCCCACTTGCTATGATAACCTCTTTTTACGACAAACAATGCTACGATTATCAACGGCTGGCAGCACAACTGGCTTTGTTGTCGGGTTATTTCAGACCAACAGATTTTAAAAACTATAATATTTTACAGCATAATGTACTGGAAGTGAAAATAGGACAATCGTGGGTCTTTCACGATTTCGACCCCGGACAACCAGGATTCCGTTTCTTTAAAAACGATAAGAAAGAATATGCTTCTGTAGAAGACCTTATAAACAACAATTTACTTATTGATAAAAATCAGTTTTATACTTATAATGGCGTTAATTTATGCCCATGGATAACTGAAGCATACTATAGGACACTATTCTCGAAGATTTACGGACAAAATAATTATCCCGATCTGGATAAAGTCTATGGTTTTATCCCGCAATGGACTATACCCCCACAATCAATGATTAAAATTGATTATCTCGAAACATCAACAGCAGATAAATTTGGCATCAAAGTTTTTCTGGATAAAAAAGATCAAAACATCAACAAAACATTCAAAAGCTACGAAAAATATCTGAAAAGTAAAAATGCTAGGGACAGTATAAAAACCAATAATGCCCTTTCTAAATACATGAAGCAAACTTTTAATTATAATTTAGAAATCAATTATGTATATCTTATTTCAGCAGGTATTATTGAACTTGCCGACAGTTCTTACATCCAAAACTCTCAGAATGAATTTTTTATTAAGGTAATCATTAATACGGGCAAGGACACCTTATGGTTTCCAGATAATTACCTTATCCCATTACCTCTCTATAAAATAAATGTTCAAAGAGGATTATTGGTTTTTTTTGAAAATGAGCAAACTACGAAAGGATGGGCAGAAAAGAAATATATTGTAAAAGATTCAATAGCGTTCAACTTATTTAACTTCGAACCGCCTGTCATGACCTCAGAAGAAAGCCGTAGAACACCAGATATTGAAGCCCCTACGCTTATATATGGTCCTTCTAATGGCTATATTTTGCCGCATAGTTTTATAGAAATGAAATATTATTACAATCCTTATTACTATAATTTCTTTTCAAGAGGAAGACAAATAATATACGACAATGAATATAAAGGTAGAATTTATGTCAGGTTTATTTTAGAAAATCAATAGAAATATTTTATGAAAACAGTACAAGGCCATATTGTTGATGTTGTCAACAGAAAAATTTTCAGTGGAAAAATAGAAATTGAAGAGGGAAGAATTAAAAATATCATACCTTGCGAAGTGAAAGAGAAACACTATATCCTTCCTGGTTTTATTGATGCCCACATACACATCGAGAGTTCCATGCTAATCCCCAGTGAGTTTGCCCGCATGGCTGTTGTTCATGGTACAACCGCCTGTGTTTCGGATCCCCACGAAATGGCCAATGTGATGGGTGTAGATGGTGTTAAATTTATGATTGAAAATGGTAAAAAAGTATGCTTTCGTTTTTATTTCGGTGCCCCTTCTTGTGTGCCTGCTACCCCATTTGAAACATCTGGTGCCATTATAAATAGTGAACAAACGGATGAGTTGCTTCAGATGGAAGATATTAAATACCTTGCCGAGATGATGAACTTCCCCGGCGTTATTTACAATGATGTGGAAGTTCATAATAAAATACATCTGGCTCACAAATACCATAAAGTGATTGATGGACACGCCCCAGGTCTTTCGGGAAATGATCTTAATAAATACGTACAAGCAGGTATAAGCACCGACCACGAATGTTTTACCATAGCCGAAGCAGAAGAAAAAATAGCACTGGGAATGAAAATCCTCATACGCGAAGGCAGTGCTGCAAAAAATTTTAATGAACTCATCCCCCTTATAGAAAAATATCCCGAACAAATTATGCTTTGTTCAGACGACAAACATCCCGATGACCTTATTAAAGGACATATCAACATCCTTGTAAAAAAATCAATCGAACTGGGATATGATATTATTGATGTATTACGCACTGTAAGCTATAACCCTATCAAACATTATAAGCTTCACTCTGGCTTATTGCAAAAAGGCGATGAAGCAGATTTTATCATTATTGATGACTTCAGCAATTTTAACATCCTCGAAACTTATATCAATGGCCTTCAGGTAGCAATTAATGGCAAAACCCTTATCGAAAAAATTGAAGAAAAAGCCGTTACTGTTTTTAATGCAGAAAAAATAACCTCAAACCATATCCAAATTAAACCGCAAAGCAATCACATTAAAGTTATAAAAGCTATTGAAGGGCAACTTATTACAAAAACAGACATAACTGCTGCCACTATTGTAAACAATAATCTTATCAGTAATACTGAAAATGATGTCTTGAAGCTTGTTGTTATGCAGCGTTATCAGAAGGCGGCACCTGCTGTGGCTTTTATAAATGGATTTGGGCTTAAAAAAGGAGCTATGGCTTCCACCATCGCACACGACAGCCACAACATCATAGCTGTTGGTACTACCGATGAAGATATTGTTAATGCCATAAATGCCTTGATTGACTGTAAGGGTGGTGTGGCTGCTGTAGCAGGCAACGATGTCAATGTTCTTGCTTTACCTTATGGTGGTTTGATGACTGATGAAGATGGTCATACTGTAGCACTTAAGTATGAAGCCATTGATAGAACTGTAAAAACCTTTGGCACAAGTATGAAAGCTCCTTTTATGACTCTTGCTTTTATGGCATTGCTGGTAATACCCGAACTCAAATTAAGCGATAAAGGTTTATTTGATGGTAAAAAATTTGAGTTCACGCCTCTGTTTGTTTAATAGAAAAACTCTTTTATGGGAATATTCAGCTTTTTATCCAATATGTTTAAGCCAAAATCCGAGTACGAAAAATTAAAGTCAATGGTTGGCCCAATGCTTGTAAAAGCGTATCGTAAAATTGCGAAGGAGAGAGGTCTTGCGCCAACCTCAAAAACCTCAGACAAAGAAATAGTGGAGATATATATCAGGGTTGAAACTGCATTTAAAAATGCCGCCAAAGAGCGTAATGAAGACATCCCCCAAAATTACATCAATTACATCGTTTTTAGTTTTTATCAGGTATACGAAGGTTTTCAAGGTAATGATTTGTGTGAAATTCTTTTTCAGAGCCAAATTGACTACGAAATAAAAAATTATCATAAAAGCGGCTTGCCAAAAAAATTCTGTAAAGAACTAATCATATTCGAAACTTAATAAATTAATAACTGTTTCAATACCCTATAGATGCCCTTCAGTAAAAGACAAAAATTATCAGGTTTTAAAAAAAATTATTTCAGAAAAACTTTTAGGTTTGTTACTTAAAATACTTACAACAAATTATGAGCAATAAACTGTCTGTGCTGGTCTTGTCGAGTTGGTATCCTACTCGTATAAACCCCACACTAGGCAATTTTAATGAGAAGTTTGCCGAAGCTATAGCATTGTATAATGATGTTACGGCCATCCATGTTATTGCCGATATCAATTGCGCTGCTCAAACAGAATACGACAGGAAAATGCAGAATGGCGTTGACAAACAGCTTGTTTATTTTAAAAAGAAGAAAAAAGAATTTTTTACAGATAAAATATCAAAAAATTATCGCTATTTCATTCTTTACATTAATGCATATAAACAATTTGTAAAAGAAAAAGGGAGACCCGATATTGTGCATCTAAATATCTTGTATCCAGCAGGGATTATTGCATTATATCTTAAGAAAAGATATAAGATTTCTTATGTCATTTCCGAAAACTGGACAGGTTATCTGTCCTCCAATTATGTAAAACAAAATTTTATGGTGCGGTGGCTTAGACGGGAAATTGCCAAGAATGCTTCTGCCTTGCTTCCTGTATCTCTTGATTTAAAAAAGGCCATGTCGAACCACCGTTTTGGAAACAGTTATTATATAGTACCTAATGTTACTGATACCACTTTTTTTAAGCTTCCTGATAAACCAATAGAAAGGGAAAAGAAAATCATACTGCATGTTTCTTCTCTACTCGATACACACAAAAACATAACGGGTTTGCTTAATGTTATGTATAAATTATATCAAACACGGCAGGATTTCGAATTACATATCATTGGCGATGGTGATGCAACTCCTTTTAAAAGGTATGCTGAAAAATTAAGTATTTTAAAGCACGTTGTTTTGTTTTTCGATGCCATGACGCCTCAACAGATAGCCGAAAAGATGAAACAATCCGATTTCTTTGTCATGTTCAGTAATTACGAAAACCTTCCCTGCGTTATTGTAGAGGCACTTGCTGCCGGACTGCCTGTTGTTTCTTCTACTGCAGGAGGCATTCCCGAACATATTACAGATGATAAAGGTGTACTGGTTGAACCCAAAGACGAAAATGCCCTTTTAATTGCCTGCAATTATATGCTCAGCAATCTTCACAAATACGATAAGCAAAAGCTTTATCAGTATGCCAATGATAAATTTAGTTACAAAAGTGTAGGAAAAAGACTGACCGAGATTTATAATTTGTGTATCAACAATTCTTAATATAAATTTTTTTACTATTTTTCAAATAATTATCTTTGATTTAAAGTTATTACTAAAACTTTTTTAAACTGCCCCTCATTGTTAAAAAAAATTGCAAATACTTTCAGTACAAATCTAGCTGTTGCTTTTTTAAACTTGCTTATTGCTGTAGTCGTTTCTCAATATCTCGGTGCAACAGGAAAAGGCGAACAAAGCATTATTATAACTACTATTGCATTTATTTTGCTTATATGTAATATTATGGGAGGGGCATCTCTGGTTTATCTGGTGCCACGACACGACAACTTCAAGATTATTGCTCCGGCTTATATATGGTCTGTCTTAGTCTGTGTTGTGGTGTTTTTCTTAACAGAAGGTTTCAGTAAGTTATCTTCGTTTTACAATTTTCACATTTGCCTGTTGACACTTATAAGCTCTTTAACAGCAGTAAATTCCATGATTTTATTGGGACATGAAAAAATAGAAGTCAAAAATCTTATTGCTGTTATTCAGACAGCCATACTTATTGTTTTACTCTTAATATTGTTTTTGTTTTTTAAACAGAAAACCATTGCATCATATATCATTGCACTCTATATATCTTTCACTTCTGCTTTTATATTAAGTTGTTTTTATATTTTTAAATTTCTTAATAATAATATTGAAAAGGTATATCCTCTTAGAAAAGTCATCTGGGAGATGCTGCGTTATGGTTTTCTTAATCAATTGTCCCATATCACCCAGTTGTTTAGCTTCCGACTGAGTTATTATATTTTACTTTTATATTTAGGCAAAGATAGTGTGGGTATTTATTCCAATGCCGTTGCTCTTGTAGAATCGGTTTGGCTTATAAGTAAAAGTATAGCCACCGTACAATATGCACGTATTGCCAACACAAATAACGACAAATATGCCCGTCAACTCACACAAAAACTATTGAAATCTGCTCTTTTTATGAGCTTTTTTATTCTTATCCCCATGATGTTATTGCCTTCTTCTTTCTATACATTTATTTTTGGTAAAGATTTCACCCATGTAAATATACTAATCATTATACTGTCACCCGGTGTATTTTTCTATAATTTTTCTC
>CAZVOS010000142.1:0-6932 GCA_964628845.1 uncultured Bacteroidales bacterium
AAGAAAATTGTGCAATGTTTTTAATTATTGACAATTATATAAAACAAAATACCGAAAAACCTCTTGTGCTTGATTTTGAGGGCTCTAATAATGAGAATTTAGGGCGTTTCTATAGAAGTTTTGGAGCCAAAAAATTTGAATATTTTAATATTAGTATAAACAAATTATCTTATATTGCAAATCGTTTCTATAATTTATATAAATTCGTAAAATATTTTTAACCCATATTTTTTAACAATGATACATATTCTGGGACAAAACAATTCAATTTTCAATCAGTTTATTTACGAAATACGAGACGAAAATATTCAAAAAGACAGCATGCGATTCAGAAGGAATATGGAACGACTGGGAGAAATTTTTGCCTATGAAATAAGCAAACATCTCGACTGGGAAAACAAAGAAGTTAACACTCCTCTGGGTATGCTCGAAATCCCTGTCCTTAAATCCCAACCTGTTGTGGCCAGTATTTTAAGAGCAGGTTTACCTGTTCATCAAGGTTTTCTGAACTATTTCGACAAAGCAGAAAATGCCTTTGTGTCAGCTTACCGTAAACCTTCTAGAATTGGTTTGTTCGAAATTCAGATAGAATATGCTTCAAGCCCCGACCTCACCGGAAAAACCCTCATTCTTTGCGACCCCATGTTAGCCACTGGCTCTTCTATGGTACTTACCTATAAAGAACTCATTTCTAAAAGTACTCCCGAACATACCCATATTGTTGCTGTCCTTGCAAGTGTACAAGGTGTGGAATATGTTCAGAAACATATTAACAGCTCTAAAATAACATTATGGATAGGTGCCGTTGATGATGAACTGACCGCCGAAGCTTATATAGTGCCTGGATTAGGTGATGCCGGCGACCTCGCTTTCGGAAACAAAATGTAACTCCTCATTTTACCTACATCCATCTATGGCAAAAAAGAAAAATACGCCACAAACTCTTCACGTGAACAAAGGTATAGAACAACCACCTTCTGTTAACGAAAAATGGCTCAAAAAAATTAATAAAACCAATTTGAAAATTCAAACCCTCGATTATTATGTCGATGGTATTCTAAATAACAGCATTACTCATCTTAGTAAAGCCATAACGCTAATCGAATCTACTCTTCCCAAACATCAGGAATTAGCTCAGCAAATCATTAATAAATGCATTCCCCATTCCGGAAAATCTATACGAATTGGCATTACAGGGGTACCTGGTGTGGGCAAAAGCACTTTTATTGAAGCCCTTGGTAAACAATTTACATCTAAAAACAATAAACTAGCTGTGTTGGCTGTTGACCCAAGTAGCGAAAAATCAAAAGGAAGTATTCTGGGCGATAAAACACGTATGGAAGAACTTGCAACAGACCCCAATTGCTTTATAAGACCTTCCCCCTCAGCCGGCTCACTTGGCGGTGTGGCTCGAAAAACTAGAGAAATAATTATTCTTTGTGAAGCTGCCGGTTACAATGTCATATTTATTGAAACAGTAGGCGTTGGACAATCAGAAACTACTGTTAAAAGCATGTGCGACTTCTTCATATTACTCATGCTCGCTGGTGCTGGAGATGAACTTCAGGGTATTAAAAGAGGTATCATGGAAATGGCCGACTTACTCGTTATCAATAAAGCCGACGGCAATAACATTAAAAATGCTTTGGCTGCAAAAAATGATTATACTAATGCTTTACACCTATTCCCACCTCATGATTCTGAATGGAAACCCCCAGTTGAATTATGCTCTTCAATCACAAAATACGGCATCGAAAATATTATGAATATTATTTTAAATTACTTCTTAATAACTAAAAAAAATAAGTTTTTCTACAAAAATAGAACACAACAACTGCAAAATTGCCTCGAAGAAGCAATACACCAAATCCTAATGGATAAATTTTATAACAATATAAATATTTCAAATTTGCTAATCCATTTTAAAAAAACTATTCTAAATGGCTCTGAAACACCCTACTCGGCTGCTCAAAAAATTCTTGATGCATTTTATTCTAATGTAACCAAACAATAATTTTTTTCGTTTTAATACAGTATTATTTTTTTTTGTAAATTTGAATACTTTATTAAATAAAGATTTTTAACTAATTATTATCTTATGAAAATCAATACTTTATTAACCCGATTGCTACTTTTATTTTTCATCTCTGTTTCTTTCTTTGCCTGTAAAGAAGATGAGATAATCCCCGAACCACCTGATACAGACGACTTCTACTTTATTGGCACCATCAACGACAAATCTAAAAACCTTATCTCTGGCCGTAATGGTTACCGGCTCACTGTAGTTACTCAGGAAGTTAACGGCAGCAGTCCCGATGTAATTAACATGGTCTATCAGTCAGGTCTTGCCCAACTAAACAACAACTACTACATCAAAAGCAGCGAAGCCTCAAATGTCATTTTCGATAATAACTGGTTCAATGAAGCCGACTATCAGTCAGACCCTAATCTCTATTTCTCAAATGTTTTTTCCGTTGGGAGCCGTATATTCTGCACGCTTACAGACTCTGCAACGCCATGTGTCGAAATATACTGGAAAGATACCTATGCCAAAGAATGGACCAGCCGCAGAGGAACCCAAAACGGAAGTCTTTTTAATATTACATCTGTCAATGCTTCTACCGGCTCTTCCGGCGAAAACCTTAAAATGCTTAAAGCCACATTCAATTGCTCCCTTTATAATGAAATGGGAACATCTATAGTTCTTAAAAACGGACAACTATTCATGATATTTAAACGTGAGTAAACTTTATTATTTTAAATTTTATACTCTTATAGCTGCCTTTTCCTTTCTTTTATTGGCTTGCAACTCAAAGAACAAACCAATTCCCAAAGATATCATTCAACCCGAAAAAATGACCCTCATTTTATCTGATGTACAAATTATTGAAGCCACTCTGTTGCACATCCAACAAAAAGATGAAAATCCAAATAACTATAAAAAAAATTTATACGATTTACTTTTCCTCAAACATAATATTACTAAAGAACTTCTTGATACAAGCATTAATTATTATGCAAATAATAATATTACTGCCCTCGATAAAATCTATGCGGATGTGATAACTAATTTAAGCCAGAAACAAAGCATTATTAATAACCAGTAATTTTTTATTCTTTTAACAATTTTTATTTTTTTGTTTTCAACCATTTTACTAATTTGGTCGAAAATTTAATAATACATATTTAATACAGCCACAAAATGCAAAGATTCGCTTCTATAATATTGAAATACAGGGTCGTAATAATAATCTCAACCATATTAATAACATTGGGACTAGGTATAAATCTGAAGGATATAAAAATTAATTCTGATGTTACAACATACCTTCCCGAATCTGATGAAGCTGTTATGTTATTTAAATATATCGGACAAGAATACGGCACAAGCTGGACAGCTATAGTAATTGTTGAAAGCGATGAAACCTTTTCGAAAAGAACCATAGAGAATATTTATAAAATCACCGACACCCTCCGCTATGTTGATGGCATTGAATATGTGAGCAGCTTAACAAATATACTTGATATTAAAACAAGCGAAGATGGATTTGAAATATCCCGTTTGATTGATGAATACGCCTTACCCCAAACAGAACAAGAGCTTAAACATTTAAAAGAATATACTTTATCGAAAGATATTTATAAGGGGCAGTTAATTTCAAATGATGGGCGTTTCTCATTGATTTTGTGTCAGATAAGTGCCGAGCACGACAAAAATAAAATGGCAAAGGAGATAAAGAACATTGTAAAATCTTTTAACTTCCCCGAAAAGTTTTATTTTGAAGGCATGCCCTTTCAGGTACAAAGCATCATGCAGTTTGTTATTGACGACCTTATTGTACTCACTCCCTTGATTGTAGTTATTATACTTTTAACATTATATCTGAGTTTCAGAACATTCAGGAGCGTATTGCTTCCCATTTTAGCTGTGGGTATGGGCATAATTTGGACTTTATCCTTAATGGCTTTATTTGGTATAAAGCTCTCCCCCCTTTCTGACGCTCTTCCTGTTGTGCTTTTTGCTGTAGGAAGTGCCTATGGCATACATGTAGTGAACAAAATAAAAATCCATGTAACTTCAAGCGAAAACAAAATAGAGCAACTTACTAAAGCGCTTTCTGAAATTGGTCTGGCTGTTATCTTAGCTGGTTTAACAACCTTTGTGGGCTTCCTTTCTTTTATTTTCAATTCATATCTTACCATCGTCAGGGAGTTTGGAATTTTTGCTGCATTGGGTGTGGCTTTCACCCTTTTTATTTCAATCACTTTTATCCCTGCTGTTATATCTTATTTACCAGTTGAAAAGCCGAAAACAATTAATAATAAAATCCATTTCAATTTTATTGATATTTTTCTGAAATGGCTTTCAGATGCCGTAATTAAATACCGCAAAGCCATTTTTTATTTTACTTTAATTCTTCTGGCTGTGAGTTTTATAGGCATGCCCTTTATTCAAAGAAAAGTTGATATCCTTGAATATTTTAAACCAAAATCGGACATTAGAATCTCTTCAAAAATAATGAATACAGAGTTTGGTGGCTCTTTACCAGTACAGATAGTTGTTAGAGGAGACATACTAAGCCCCGATGTGTTAAAGAAAATGGACAATATAACTCAATTTCTCAAATCTCTCGAAGGTGTAAGTAATGTACGCAGTGTGGCCGACTTTGTAAAACAAATGAACGATGCCATGGGCGAAGGAGATAAGATACCCAACAGCAGAGAAAAAATAGCCAACCTCTGGTTTATGCTCGAAGGCGACGAAATAATTACGCAGATGCTTAATTACAGTAAAGACGAAGCCGTTATCTATGCCACCATGAAAAACCTTGAGGCAAAAAAGATGCATCATGTAAACGACACCATTAATCAGTATCTTAACTCATTAAACACCTCCGAACTTAGTTTCAAAGCTACCGGCCTGCAGGCCATTTATATAAACCTCGACAACAGTATGATGAAAAATCTTATCCAAAGCATGGTACTGGCTTTTGTTTTTATCTTTATTACAATGTTTTTTCTATTACGCTCTGCAAAAGGCGCTCTTACTGGTATGATAACCTTATTCTTCTCAGTGGCACTTATATTTGGTTTTATGGGCTTTACAGGAATTGCTCTTGATATAGCAACCATCCTTATTGCAAGTGTAACAGTAGGTATTGGTATTGATTATTCCATTC
This sequence comes from uncultured Bacteroidales bacterium, assembly GCA_964628845.1. GTDB lineage: Bacteria > Bacteroidota > Bacteroidia > Bacteroidales > PXBB01 > JAKIYU01. The sequence goes on from CAZVOS010000142.1 coordinate 5,181, forward strand.
ATTTTGTAAGCTCTTACAGAATGTATCTTTCTCAAAATTGTACCATTAACGAAGCCATACAAAATACTATCATATCCACAGGAAAAGCCATAGTAATAAATGTTATAACAATTATTATGGGGTTCCTTGTTCTCTTGTTTGCCAATCTTATTCCATTACAACAACTTGGCATTCTTATAGCCCTCACAATGTTTTGCTCTGGTTTTGGCTCTATAACACTTATGCCGGCTATTATCAGCATGTTTAAAATAAAAATTATAAAAAAATAATTAATTAAAGGAGAAACTTATATGAGAACAATTAAAAATGTATTAGTTATCGTATGCATTATTTTTTCGTACAACATTTTTGCCCAATCCGAAGCCGATAAAAAATTAGAACTGGTGGATAATATCCTTAATGCACCTGCCGACCAGGAAATAACAGTTAAAATTACCATTTACGATAAAAAAGGAAATGAAAGCGTCAGAGAGCTCGTACTTATGCAAAAAGGATGTTGCAAAAGAATGACAAAATTTATTTCCCCAGCCGATCAAAAGGGAATTGCTTTTCTCTCTTTACCAAATGATAACATGAGTATGTATATGCCTGCTTACGGAAAAACAAGAAAAGTAGCCGGACATGTGAAAAACACCAAGTTTGCCGGAACCGATTACACTTACGAAGATATGGAAGCTAAAAAATATACCGAAAAATACACCCCTAAACTTATTAAAACAGAAGCGGATAAGTATCTTCTTGAATTAACACCAAAGGACATAGCCAAATCAGAGTATTCAAAACTACACATGACGGTAAGAAGCAGCGATAACTACCCTGTTCTAACCGAATATTATGATAAGGGAGGCAAACTGGTTAAGAAAATGACAAGCTCGAACATTAAAAAAGTGGGAAAATATTTGCTCTCTCACGAAACTACTCTCGAAGATTTGAGAACAAAAACCAAAACTAAAATGGAAATATCAAATGTGAAATTCGACACCAAATTATCAGATGATTTTTTTACCGAAAGATACCTAACAAGATAAATAAATATTCAATTTAGTATAATTTGGTGTTAGATGGGATGGCAAATAACGAGAATGATGGTATTAGAATAATCTTTCTGGTGGTTGAGCTTGTCGAAACCACCACTTTAATAAACCCGGTGGTTGAGCTTGTCGAAACCACCACTGTAATAAACCAGGTGGTTGAGCGGTTGTTGGTGAGCTTGTCGAACCAAGTCGAAACCACCGCAATGATATCCGGTGGCTGAGGCACTCGAAGCCACCAATAACAGCTAAAACCATGGGCTTTGGCAAAACTTAATTAAACAAAATATGAACTTATAAATTATTACCTCATGAAAAAACTAAGTCTCATTTTCTTAATGTGTTTTGTTTACTTTTCTTTGTTGGCTCAAAATGATTCAATATCTTACGAATCATTTGAAGAGAATAAAACAAGCTCACCCGTCTATACGCCACCTAATACCTTGCAAATAAACGGAAATCTTCAAACCGACAACCGTTTTAATATTTACAAACATAATAAAAGCTTTTCGAGAGAAGAATACCGTTTAACATTACTGCCCGAATATAAAACAAACAGAACTGCTTTTAAAAGCGAGCTTTGGGTACGCACCCTTAATTTCCCGACAGTAAACAGTTATACGGGACTTGCTGACAAAACGCTCATTCAGAAAATGGATTTCGACATCAGAGAAGCATATTTTGAGGTGTACGACTTTCTCATGTCAGGTCTCGACCTGAG
>CAZVOS010000143.1:0-6921 GCA_964628845.1 uncultured Bacteroidales bacterium
AACTCCTCAAGCTTTTTAACCAAACTCGCTTCGGTGTATCTAGCGGGTAATATGCTGTATTTTTGAATACCTGATATCTCATTCCTGTTAAGAACATCTCCTTTATATACTGGTGGTAATGAAAATTTGCCATTTTCTTCAACATCATCGTCTGTTGATTCAGTATATACTTTTAAAAATCCATCAAACTTAATCACTTCTCCTTTTGCTATAAACTCTTCAGTTGCTGTTGAAACGCTTATGTTAACAACAGTTTTTTCTATTAGGGCATCTCCCATTTGTGAAGCAATGGTACGCTTCCATATCATCTCATAAAGCTTTTTCTGTGATGCATCACCTTCTATTGTATGATTGGAAATATAGGTGGGGCGTATGGCTTCGTGTGCCTCCTGTGCCCCTTTTGTCTTTGTGCTGTATTTGCGTAATTGATGATAGCTCTCACCATACAAATTAATAATCTCATTTCTTGCTGTATTTAAAGCCAAATCAGATAAGTTGTACGAATCTGTTCTCATATAAGTAATCTTACCAGCTTCATAAAGCTGCTGGGCAACAACCATAGTCTTTGATACCGAAAATCCAAGCTTACGGCTGGCTTCCTGCTGCAATGTGGAGGTTGTAAATGGTGGGGGTGGCGATTTTTTTGACGGCTTTACCTCAATGTTATTAATAGCAAAACCTGCTTCAATACATTTCTTTATAAATGATTCAGCAGCATCTTTCTTGTCGAATTTCTTGTTAAGCTCTGCATGAAGTATATTTTTCTGTCCATTCCTTTCAAAACTGAAATTACCAACTATTTTATATGAACTGATTATATTGAAATTCTCAATCTCCTTTTCCCTTTCTGCTATTAATCTAACAGCAACCGACTGTACACGACCAGCAGATAACGCCGGTCTTACCTTACGCCACAATACTGGCGATATCTCAAAACCTACCAGACGATCTAATACACGCCTTGCCTGCTGGGCGTCGACTAAACTTTTATTTATATTCCTCGGATTCTTTATAGCATTGAGAATGGCTTCTTTTGTTATTTCATGAAACACTATACGCTTTATCTTCTCATCTTTCAAATCCAAGGCCTGTGTTAAATGCCACGAAATGGCCTCTCCCTCTCTGTCCTCATCAGATGCCAACCAAACTATTTCTGATGCCGATGCCAGTTTCTTAAGCTCAGCTACTACTTTTTTCTTATCTGGTGAAATAATATAATGTGGCTTAAAATCCTTGCCTACATCTACACCAAGCTCATTCTTCGACAAATCACGGACATGACCAAAACATGATTTTACCGTGTATTCTTTCCCTAAAAATCCCTCAATAGTCTTTGCTTTTGCTGGCGATTCTACTATAACTAAGTTTTTTGTCATAATATTTCAAATAAATTTTTTAGCAAAATAATATAAATTCAGTGGATTTCTTAAATAAAATTTTAGAGTTTTTTTTAACTTATTTTTTTTACCTTTGTATTTCTTTAACAATGAGCATCTTAAATAAAATTCCCAACATTGTCAAACAAAAAGATTTATATTGAAACATATGGTTGTCAGATGAATTTTGCTGATAGCGAAATTGTTGCCTCTGTATTAAAAGAGTATAATTACCAACTCACAGACAATTATAAAAATACCGATATCATTCTTGTCAATACTTGTTCTATACGCGATAATGCCGAACAAAGAGTAAAAAACAGAATTCAGGAATTCAAATACCTTAAAAAGAAGAATCCCCAACTCATTATTGGAATTATTGGATGTATGGCTGAAAGGTTAAAAGAAAAAATCCTTGATGAAGCTCAATTCATCGACCTGATTGTAGGACCCGATGCCTACAGAGAACTCCCTCAACTCATCGAAGATGTTTTTAACGGTTACAAAGGTGTTAATGTATGGCTCTCTCATGAAGAAACCTATGCCGACATTAATCCTGTAAGACTCAATAGCAATGGTGTTTCTGCTTTTATCTCCATCATGAGGGGCTGTCAGAATTTTTGCTCATATTGCGTTGTTCCTTTTACAAGAGGGAAGGAACGAAGCCGCGATGCCAAATCAATTATCAATGAAGCAAAAAACCTATTCCATCTGGCTTACAGAGAAATTACATTACTCGGTCAAAATGTAAACTCGTATAATGATAACAACATCAATTTTGCTCAACTTTTAGAACAGGTGGCTCTTATTAACCCTCTCTTGAGAGTCCGTTTTGCTACTTCGCATCCCAAAGATATAACTACACAGCTTATCGATACTGTAGCTGCCTATAAAAATATCTGTAAATCTATTCATTTACCTGCACAATCAGGAAGTACAAGAATACTCAAACTGATGAATAGAAAATATACAAGAGAGTGGTATATGGATTTAATTAAACAAATACGTCTTAAAATACCCGATTGTACCATTACTACCGACATTATTACTGGCTTCTGCTCCGAAACCAACGATGACCACACCCAAACACTCTCCTTTATGGAATATGCTTGCTACGATTTTGCCTATATGTTTAAGTATTCTGAAAGACCAGATACAATGGCTGCTAAAAAATATAAAGACGATATCCCCGATGAAATAAAAACTAAACGGCTCAATGAAATTATTTCACTACAGAATAATCTTTCACTTAACAGTAACAAAAATGATATAGGTAAAACTTTCGAAATACTTATCGAAGGGAACTCAAAAAGAAATAAAAACTACTTTTCAGGCCGTAACAGCCAAAATAAAATGGTCGTTTTCCCTAAAAACAATGCTAAAATTGGCCAATATGTAAATGTTATTATTAAGGATTGTACCTCAGCCACTCTTAAGGGTGAGATAATTGAATAATCAATATAAAAACAAGAAAAACCTAATTCCCAAACCTCGGATTAACCACATTATTATATATATTCCCAAAGGTATAGCTTAAACCAAAATTAGTCCAAAAGGTAAAATCCGTCTTAAGCTCTTTCTGTTGCAGTAATAGCTCCTCCTGTGTTGCCCCGTCCTTCGTTAATGATATCTGGTCGTGTATAATACCATAACCCATATAATAACTAAGTTCAAGTCCTTTGGCAATACGCCAGCTAATATTACTGTTTATATTTATGCTGTTCAATGTGATGTCGTGTAGGTAATGAGCATAAGATACATAAAGCCATATCCTGCCCCATTGCTTTACAAATTCTGTAGATAAATTTAACCTGTTGCGGAATAACAGTTCTTCTGTTTTATTATATATAGTGCTGTCATTATAGATATTATATACTGGACCCATCGAATAACTGATGCGTAATTGACGGCTCGAAGCATCTGAATAAGGGAATAAATTATATTCAATAGCAGGTCTTATACCCCCTTGTAGATAAATATTGTTATATAGCGAAGACCACCCATTTACAAATAAACCTGCCGACCAATGTGCATTCAAACTAAAAACATTATTACTGTTCAGGTAATACGAAAGCTGTCTGTTTTTATATGTGAAATCATCATACATATAATTAGATTCTGCATAACTATGTTGAAATAAATTTTCCGTTTTAAACTTCTCCGTTATTTTTTCTATATTTAAACTCGAATTTATATTATAGGAGTTGTATGTCTTTTCAGCATTGCCCCACCCACTCAACGATGTTTGAAATACCCACCCATGCCATTTATCAGTTGTTTCTTCATTTTCTGTTTCAGGAGCATTATATACGACTTCTATATGTTCCACTGTTCCTATTTTATTTACGTATGGTATTAATCCTATCTTTAGATATTTAAGCATCTTCTCTCTGTATCTGTCTTCAGTGTCATCAGCTAATGTGCCAAAAGTGAGTGTATCTTTCTTGTCCGAGAACCCTTGCTGCCCAATGAAAAATACTGAGGTTAAAAGCCCTTTCGATGCCGTGTTTTGTGTATTGGTCAATATGATAACATCCGCTTCACGAGACTCCCTTACATAATTCACAAAAGTTAAATTTTCACGGATATAATCCATATCACATTCAGGACAATCTATAAATACTTTCAACGCATCCTGCCTGCTCAAAGACTGACTTCTAACCACTAATGAAAATGCTACTATTGTCAGTAAGAAATATAAATGTTTCATATATTTTTTATTTTATTAACTTAAATTTTAACATTTTATTTTATAGAAGCGACAATAAATTAACAACCCGACTTTATTGCATTTCGCTCATTGCATCGCAATTTACCATGCTATGTTTTGCGAAGCATTTGCTTCGTAGCATTATAATAAAAATCAAGAATAATCATCTGTGAAAATCATCACATCCCGTTCTGGCTTAAGCTTTGCCTAAGCTCACTCCCAACTCCTCACCCTTATTTCAATCCACTCCCACATTTCCTTTAACACATCTTCACTAATTGTCTCTTCTATCATTGCGTATTCCAAGATAGTCCCTTTTTGAGCATTTTGAAACAAATGATTTTTACCTTCATAAATTTTAATATGAATATTTTTCTTTTTATTTTTTTTAGAAATTCTTTGCATTGCTTCACTATTCTCATGAGCCAATACCTGTACGTCTTTCCCTCCATACATAGCAAATATGGGACAATCCACATTTTTAAGATACGTTTCTGGCTCAAAAGTCAGAAAAAATCTGAACCAAGGACTATTCATCGATATAATTTTTATTTCAACTGCTTGTGTACTATATCCCATCAAAAGATGTTCAGATACTGGGGTTTTCTTCGCTCTTTTTGTGTAATACTTTCTAATTGCGCTGGCAGCTTTCTGTTTATGAGCATGTCTTTTAAGTAGTTTATAAATATGCTTTGAATCTCTGAGATGGGTTTTTATTATTTCTTTATCTGTATTGTCAACTTCTAACATTTTTTTTATCTGACTTAATATGACTTGTTCTCCCGAAGTAGCAGGGCCTGCCAACAATACAATAAAATTTATTTCTTTATCTCTCGAAGCTACAATAGGTGCTATCATACCCCCTTCGCTATGCCCTATCAGTCCTATCTTTTTACTGTTTATCTTTGGATGTGATTTTAAAAAAATAACTCCTGCTTCTACATCAGAAGCAAAATCCATAGAGGTGGCAGTTCCGAAATCTCCTTTCGACTTGCCTACACCCCTGTCATCAAATCGCAGTACTGCCATATCTCTGTTGCTTAAATAATCTGCTATAACCATAAAGGGCTTATGCCCTAAAATCTCTTCATTCCTATCCTGAGGTCCCGAGCCACTGATAAGTATAACGGCTGGAAAACTACCTTCTCCTTTTGGTTGGGTTAAAGTGCCTGACAATGTAATGCCAGTTTTTGTATTTTCAAAAACAACTTCTTCTTCAATATAATTATATGGCGGCTTCGGCTCTTGTGGGCGTTTTAATGTGAAAAGTTCAGACGTTTTAATTAATTTCATAGGTATCTTAAAAATCGCCTGCGAAAAGATACCATCAAGAAGTGTATCTCCTGCAAGAATTCTACCTTTAAAATTTGCAGACAAGCTTTTAATATATAATTCTACTGAGTCTTTATTAAGAAGTATCTTTGTGAGGGGTATATGAGAAGCACCTTGCAAAGGGCTGTTTACTTCTCCAATAAGACTGCCATCTTCATTTTTTTTGATGTCAAATGTAAGTATCAGCTCCGAACCTTGAAACTCAAGTAAACCATACCAGTAACCTTCTATAGATGATTTATTGTCCTGTGTAAAACACGGATTAAGATAATTCAAGAGAATTATTATTAGAAATAGGTGATTTTTATTCATGTTTTATTATTTTTTTAAAATCTTTCTCATTAAAGCCAGGTCTATTAAAAATAATTCCATAAAAATTTAAAATATCTTTATCGTTCAGGAACTTCTTAATAATTTCATGGCTTTTCTGAATACGTTCAGGATTAAGTAATGCCTTACGCCACCAAAGATAAAGCAACTCCTTTAAATCATTACTTTTTAAAGGGACTTTTTCTTTAGAAAATAAATCTCCATAAAAGGCCATATCCCCAAACATTTCAAGATGTATTAGCTTCTGCTCCTGTCTAATAATTAATTCTAATTGTTCAGGACTTGGGTCTAAAAAATCAATAAGTTTCGAATTGTGATATAAACGGAGAATACTTAAAGTAGGATTAGCAGCATATTCAAATTGGGAAGCAAAATCTATGGTATTTGTAGCTTCTTCGAAGCTTTCTGTAGGAAAACCAATAATAAAAAAAATCCTTGTAATAAAACGTTTGGATGCTTTATGAATTACTTCTTCTGCTTTTATTAGATTGAGATTTTTACCCATCATTTTTTGGAGCCGAGGTGTGGCACTTTCTACAGCTAATGCCATCTCTACGGTACCTGCACGTTCAAATAAATCCAGCATCTCTTCATCTATATGGTCGGCTCTGAGACCATTAGGGAAATTAAGCCGCACAGCAGGCAAATCCTGTATGATGAGTTTTAAAACCTCTTTTGCTGATGTCTCTGGCATATTGAAAACATCATCCAGAAAAACAAAATCATAAATACCTCTTTTGTCAATATGAGCATTCATCTCAGATACAATATTTGCTGCTGAACGTCTGCGTATCCTTTTACCAAAGAGCTGATGACAGTAAAAACAATTGTATGGACAACCTCGGGAACTTAATAGAAAAGCAATTTTTGACGATTGATGAAAAGCATGGTCTTTTATGTCCGTGTAATCATTTAATTGAATATAATTGTAATCAGGGAAGGGAAGGGTGTTTAAATCTTCTATCAGAGGGCGTATTGTATTTACCTTAACCTTATTCTTATCTTTTACAACTGTTCCAGGTATATCAAGAGGTATATTTTCTGTTCTATTTAAATGATCTATAATGTCCGAAAAACTTTCTTCTCCTTCGCCTATTACTACAATATCACTTAAACCTTCAGTTATAATATCAAAATACGAAGCCGATGGATACGGGCCACCTGACACAATAA
>CAZVOS010000144.1:0-6908 GCA_964628845.1 uncultured Bacteroidales bacterium
AATAATTTTGATATTGGATATTCTGTAAATGGAGTTGCAGCTACACCATATACAGTAACAACTGCACTGAGTTCGGGCGATTCCCTTACACATACGTTCAGTCAGGCAGCAGATTTATCAGGGGTAGCTACTTATGAGTTTAAAGCGTATGTTCTATTAACAGGTGATGAATATACAGATAATGATACCCTAGTTGCACAAATTGCTCATCAGGCCTATATTAACACCTTACCATACAGTGAAGATTTTGAAGCAGGAGATGGAGGGTGGACGGCCAGTGGCACAAACCCATCCTGGGAATTGGGTACGCCTGCTGCCACAGTGATTAATTCATCAGCAGGGGGAGGTGTAAATTCATGGGTAACTAATTTAACAGGCAATCATAATTTACAGGAGTATTCCTATGTATTAGCCCCTTGTTTCGATTTCAGCAGTTATCAGAATGTAAGTATGAAGATTGACATCTGGTATCAGACAAGTCCTGCCTTTGATGGTGCAAGAGTAGAAGCTTCAATAAATGGGGGTAGCTCATGGTTTGTTATTGGGGGCAATAACGAGCCCACAAACTGGTATAATGCTATGATGACTGATACATCCTGGACAGGTTCGTCGAATGGATGGCTTACAGCACAACATCATCTAAACTTTTTGGGAGGGCAGAATAATGTTCGTATTAAGGTGGTTTACAAAACAGGCATTATGTCGTTTCAGACTGCCGAGGGATTTGCATTTGACAACATCCTTATTTACGAATGTAATAACATGCCTACTGCTGATTTTACTCTGGTGCAAAATGGGAGTACTGTTACCCTAACAAATACTTCGCAAGGTGCTACAGGGTATTTATGGGATTTTGGCGAACAGATGTCTTTATTGCCTGATACCAATACCAATACCTCTCATACATTTGCAACACCAGGCACTTATAATATTACACTGGCAGCTTTTAACGATTGTGGCGTGAGCTATTCATCCCAAACAGTTACAACTACAATAACCGATATAAATGAGACAGAACTGGGTGGCTCTATGTTAGTTTATCCAAATCCTGCAAGAGATTATCTTAATATCTTAATGGATGATAATGATATAGATAGAACAAGGTTAGAAATATGTGACATATTGGGTCATATAGTTTATTTAAATGAAGAACCAACTCGAATTGAGAGGGTTAAATTAAGTAATTTAAGCAAAGGGGTTTATTATATCAGATTTATTAATAATAAGAAAATATTAACACAGAAGGTTATTATTGAATAGATATTATATTTTAATAATCTAAGGCCATCATAGGAAATTGGTGGCCTTTTTTATATTAAAGGGGGTTAGTATGGATATAAAGAATATAGTTTTTTTTGGCACACCCGATTTTGCAGTGGCAACCTTAGACAGTTTATTGAAATCAGGATATAATGTATCGGCAGTTGTTACTGTACCTGATAAACCAGCAGGGAGGGGTTTAAAGATAAGAGAAAGTGATGTGAAGAAATATGCTGTTAAAAACAATTTATATATATTGCAACCTGATGATTTAGGTGAGGAAAAATTTTTAAAACAATTAAAAGAAATTGGTCCTGATTTTCAAATTGTTGTTGCTTTCAGGAAATTACCCAAAGAAGTATATACGTTAGCGCCTATGGGAACAATTAATTTACATGCATCATTGTTGCCTCAGTATAGGGGTGCTGCGCCAATAAACTGGGCTATTATAAATGGTGAAAAGGAAACAGGAGTGACTACTTTTTATATTAATGATAGAATAGATGAGGGGTATATTCTACTTCAGAGAAAAACAGATATTATGGCTGAAGATGATGCAGGAAGCTTGTATGAGAGATTAAAAGTGATGGGTACAGAGCTTGTAATTGAAACATTAAAAGGAATAGCTGAAAACCGACTTAAACCAAGGGCACAGATAATAAATGAAGGGGTAAAAATAAGAAAAGCCCCAAAGATTCAAAAATCAGATTGTAAAATTAACTGGAATTTAAAGGGAGAGGATATTATAAATCATATAAGAGCTTTATCTCCATATCCAGGAGCATATACAGAAATTATATCCAAAGAGGGTAATAGGTATTATATTAAGATATATAGTGCAAAATTTGAGCTTTGTGATACAGAATATAAAACAGTTGGCATACTGACTGATGGTAAAACCTATCTAAATGTAGTGGTAGAAGATGGTTTGATTGGTTTGTTGATTGTACAGATGACAGGGAAGACAAATATGTATATATCTGCTTTCCTGAGAGGGTTTCAGCTAAATAATGATTTTAGGGTATGTATGACTTAATATCTTTTTATGTGTTTTAATGAATGAAAAACAGTATTTAAGCACATAGTTCTTAACAAAATTGTTAATTTTTCAACATTTATGCGGTTTTTTTAATATTTTTTTCTCAGGGTATTGAAAAATACTATATATTTGCAGCGTTTATCAAAAAATAATTATTAACCATTTAAAAAATTTTTTAAAATGAACAAAGCACAATTAATAGATGCAATGGCTGGCGAAGCTAAAATGACAAAAGTTGACACAAAAAAAGCTTTAGAAGCATTTGTAGCAGTTATTGGTAAATCACTGAAAAAAGGTGAAAGAATTGGTTTAGTAGGTTTTGGCTCTTTCACAGTTGGTAAGAGAGCTGCCAGAAAAGGCGTTAACCCACAGACTGGTAAAGAAATTAAAATCCCTGCTAAGAAAGTTGTAAAATTCAAAGCTGGTAACGAATTAGCTACAAAAGTTAAATAATTTTTGAGCGTCTATTACAAAAAGGCCGTCCATCCTAAAATGCGACGGCCTTTTTTATTTTTAATACCGATTGGAAAGAACAAATTTGTATATTATCTGTATTTTTAAAATTGTATAATTTTTATTTTTTATTTTTGTGTGTAATATTTATATTAATGTTTAATCCTTTTTTTTCAGTCATTATACCTACCTACAACAGGGCCTCTTTTATTTGTAAAGCCATAGAGAGTGTCATTAACCAGACGTTTCAAGAATGGGAGCTTGTGATAGTGGATGATGGTTCGAAAGATAATACCAAAGAAGTTGTTGAAAGATACAAGGACGAACGTATAATCTATGTTTATCAGGAAAATAAAGAAAGGAGTGCTGCACGAAATAAGGGTATAGAACTAAGCAGGGGTGATTATATTTGCTTTTTAGACAGTGATGATTATTATACAGATTCTCATTTGCAATATTTCTATGATACTATTAAAAAAGCAGATTTCCCTGAAGCCATGTTCTATTGTAATGCTTATGAGGACAATAACGGGATAATAACCGAAGTTAAAAATAATATTCATGTTGATTCTTATAAAGCATTAAAAAATATCATACTTTTTCCTATAGCATTAGTTAAGGTTTGTATCAGCAATAAAATACTGTCGAAAATCAAATTTAATGAATCTTATAGGATTGCAGAAGATATTGATTTGTGGTTCAGGATTTTAAAAGATTATCCTTTGCATCACAATGATAATTATAGTGTGGTTATTAATAATCACGGTTCAAGGACAGTTATCCAAGAAGAAATGAATGCCCGCCTATGCAATTTGGCAATGGCTAAGAGACTAACTAATGAATATAAGCAATATTTTAAAAGAAAAGATATAAACGAAATTATTTCGAGCAGTTATTTTGCATTAGCCAAAACATATTTTAAATTTAACAAAAGGTTTAGGATGATATATTCTCTTATTTTTTCGATGATTTACAAGCGTAATGACAGTAAAAATAAAGAGAAACTTTACATGATATTGTGTGCAATAGGTTTAAAGAAGAATAAAATTTAAATGAAATGCCAAAAAAAATACTCTATTTTAAAATTGGTTTAAATTCCAATACCAATTTAAGGGTTTACGAACAACTAAAGATTCATTTTTCTGAGCATGAAGTGCTTGAAGTTGAAGTAATGGATTTGGTAAATAAGAAATGGTATAAGTTTGTAAATTTTTTTTATTTTTTGTGGGAATATGGGCTGGATTTTTTATTTTTACATAAGAGCAGGTGGACTATAGGAGATTGGAAAAGGGTAACATCTTATATGTTTTGTAAAATGACGTATGAAATCAGAAAGTTTTCAGCACAGTATGATGTGTTATTTACTTTCCAGACAGGGTCTGTTTTTGATGCCAGTTTACCACAGATACCACATTTTGTTTATACCGACAGTACAGTTTTAGCAAACCTGTATTATCCGGGTGTTAATAAGAGGCAGGTTTTTAAATCGAAGCAATGGATGAGGCATGAGCCGGAGATATACCATAATGCCACACTTAATTTGCTTTTTAGCACCAACCAGCAAAAATCATTAGTAGAACAATATGGGATTGATACAGAAAAGACCAGATGTGTAAATGCAGGTAGTAATAGTTTGTTTGATGAATTGCAAAATATTGGAAAAACCTATGATAAGAAAATTGTTCTTTTTGTTGGAGTAAACTGGGAGCGAAAGGGTGGGTTAGTTTTATCAAAAGCTTTCAATAAAGTTTTAGAAAAGGTTCCAGATGCAAAGCTTTTAATTATAGGAGTTTCAGAGAAAATTGTCAAGCATTTTTCTCCAGATATTAATTTAAGTTCATGTATCATAAAAGGAAGAATACCTGTTGAAGAGGTAGAGCAATATTATAGGGAAGCCACAGTTTTTTGTATGCCTACACGTATAGAACCATTCGGCATTGTTTTTATAGAAGCCATGTACAGAAAATTACCTGTTATCACCTCAAATATTGGAGCTATCCCCGATTTTATTAAGCATGGCGTTAATGGGTATATGTTTCAGCCCGATGATGTGGCATCATTAAGTAATGCCATGATAGAATTGCTTAACGACCCTGAGAAGTGTAAAATGATGGGAGAAGCCGGTTACCATATTGCTAAAAATAATTATTCGTGGAATAATACAGGGAAATTATTTAAGGAGCATATTTCAAAATATATCTGATGAATTATTAAATTTGCATTTTTAAAATTTATGCTTTTTAACTCCATTGATTTTGCTGTTTTTCTGCCCATAGTGTTTATTTGCTATTGGTTCTTTTTTAACAGGAATTTAAAACTACAGAATTTATTAATTGTAGTATCGAGTTACGTTTTTTATGGGTGGTGGGATTACAGATTTCTGTCCTTAATTTTTTTTAGTACCCTTGTTGATTATATAGTGGGCATTGCATTGTCAGGGCAAACACTTAAGTACAAACGAAAATTATTGTTGCTGACGAGTATTTGTGTAAATATTGGTTTTTTAGGATTTTTTAAGTATTATAATTTTTTTCTTGATAATTTTATTCAAGCATTCAGCTTTTTGGGGACAGACATTAAGAGTAATTCTCTTAATATCATATTGCCGGTTGGTATCAGTTTTTATACTTTTCAAACTTTAAGTTATTCGATAGATGTATATAGAAAGAAATTAGAACCCACACGGGATTTTATAGCTTTTAGTGCTTTTGTAAGTTTTTTTCCACAACTTGTTGCCGGACCAATTGAGAGGGCTACAAATCTATTGCCTCAGTTTTATAACAAAAGAAATTTCAGTTATGATAAAGCTGTGGATGGTTTGAGGCAGATACTATGGGGCCTTTTCAAGAAGATAGTTATAGCAGATAATTGTGCTGAATATGCCAATTTGATATTTAATAATTCAGAGCAGTTTACAGGAAGCACTTTGTTGCTTGGGGCTGTCTTCTTTGCTTTTCAGATATATGGTGATTTTTCGGGTTATTCGGATATAGCAATAGGAACGGCTCGCTTGTTCGGGATAAACCTGATGAGGAATTTTGCATTTCCTTATTTTTCGAGGGATATTGCTGAGTTCTGGCGTCGCTGGCACATATCACTTTCAACCTGGTTCAGAGATTATGTGTATATACCTTTAGGTGGCAGTAAAGTAAATAATCTGAATAAAATCCGTAATACTTTTATCATATTTATTGTAAGTGGCTTCTGGCATGGTGCCAACTGGACGTTTATTATTTGGGGTATACTTAATGCCTTGTATATTTTGCCTTCCATAATTTTAAAAAGCAATCGCAATCATATAGATATTGTTGCAAAAGGAAGATTTCTGCCATCCTTAAAAGAATTATTATATATTTTATTTACATTTTTCCTTACAATAATTGCCTGGATTTTTTTTAGGGCAAGAGATGTAAAGCATGCGATAGATTATATTTTAGAGATATTTTCAAAAACATTGTTTCAAAGCATTGATTTCCCTGACGACAGTTTTTCTAAGATACCATTTTATGAGAGCGAAACCTTGTTTATGCCTACTATGTTTTTGCTCGTATTCTTTATTATTATAGAATGGTTTGGCAGGGAACATCAATATGCACTTGAAAAATTCGGTCTGAAATGGCACAAATTATTAAGGTGGTCTTTTTATTTATTTATTTTTATTATAATATATTATTTTGCAGGAGCTAAGCAAGTGTTTATATATTTTCAGTTTTAAGATATGAAAAAATTTTTCAAACAATTAGTAGTTTTTTCATTATGTGCAGCTATTTTGACACAGGTATTGCCCATTTACCTTATTATTACAGGAAAATATAAAGTCATTGTTAAAGGGTATAATATTTATTATGCACTTGAAAAAAGCAAGAAAAAAAATAAAAGCCGTAAATTAATAATTGGTGATAGTGTTGGTTATCAGTTATTTAACAATACTGAATACAATGAGCCCATAAATTCCTTAACATGTAATCAGGCCATTGGTATGGTGGGGTATTATATTTTATTGAATAATTATCTGAGTGCAGGAAATGAAATAGATACATTATTTATATTGGTTAACCCTTTTAATCTGAACAATAATCTTGACCAGGTATATACATTTCATTATTTTATTAAGCCGTTTTATAACGCTACCTATAAGCCCTATTTTACAGAAACT
>CAZVOS010000145.1:0-6855 GCA_964628845.1 uncultured Bacteroidales bacterium
TGCCTGCATACCATACACACCACGTTTACGCACATCAATACCTCCTACATATTCGAGCAAGCTTGCTAAATCCTGTGCAGCACTTTGTTCAATTTCCTTTTTTGTTATAATTCTTACTGTACGTAAGATCTCCGACTGTGCTACAGCTATCCTTTGAGAAGTTACTGTGAATGCATCTAACAATATCTCTTCTTGAGAATGTAAGCTGTCTGAGATTTGAGCTGTTAGTGGCGAAATGAATAATAGTAAAGAAAAAACAAATAGGACTCTATAATTTAAAAGATTGAATAAATTGCTGAAATTCATATAATTAATAGATTCATATTTTCTACAAATGTAATGAAAGTATAAAATATGATTGCTCTAATCTTCGGGGAAATATTCAACAAATGTTTTATCAGTATAAAACACCAATATCTTTTCAATTTTTTTTCTTCTTTGAAAATTATCGGATATAATTTTTTCAGGCATCTCTTCAGTAATACTTTTTTTCTCTTTCTTTTCTGCTTTTGTTTGTGTTGTAGAGTCCTTTGTATCTTCTACAATATGCTTACTTTCAGATTTTTGAGTATTAAGTAATTCATTATTTGAAAATAGTTCAGGATTTTTAAGCATCGCACCTTTACCAGATATTAACCATTCGGGAGATATTTCCGGATATTTTTTTAAAATTTTCTGAATAAATTCTAAACTGGGTTTGTTTCGTTGCGATAAAATATGTGAAACGCTTGACCGTAGTACATCAATTTCATCAGCAAATTTTCCTGCTGAAATATCTTTATATTTTAAAATTAAAAGTATCCTGTTATTCATAATTCACAAATGTAATATAAATAACGTTTACATCTGTAACTTTTTAAAAAATAATATTAATTACATTTGTAAATAATAACGTTACTTAAACTGTTATTGGATATCAAGACTTTAATAATTATAAAAAGATTATTTAGTATTAAACAATTAGTTTATATAAAAGTATTTAAATAATTGGTTTTAAAATCTTTAAGTTTAAATTATTTGATATTAATAAGCAATCGGATAAAATAAACAATTTATAATATTTGTGAAGTCATTAGAAATATTTAATTTACATTTGTCAACTATATTTCATTTAAAAGTAAGCTATAAATTCATCTGAAATTTATATGCAATTTTAAAAAAATTAGCCCCTACCCTATTAGTTTTTAATTGTTTTGTTTTAAAAAATATTGAACTAACAGATAAAGAAAATTTAAGACAATAGCAATTAAAAAAAGTGCTGACAGAATTATCGCAAAAGTTTTCATTGGTATGAAGTTTTAAAGGTTTATTATATATAAATATAACTAATGAACACTCCTATTAAAAGCGACAAAAAGAATAAACAGGGAAATACAAAGTAAAGTGTTGTTTACAAACAGTTTTTGGTATAATTTAGGACTAAGAATTTTTAAGTTTGTGAAGCAAGGATATGTTATAAAGCTATTTTTTACAAAGAGATTAAAATAAATGTGAAATAGTATTCAATATATATCAAAAATTAATCATATAAATGATTAAATGATAAAAAACATTTATTTATTTACAAGCTTGCGTCAACTAGTACTTCGTAAGTATAATTTACTTCTTTCTTATCTTTAGAGCCAAGAGGCAGTGTCCAGTTAATTTTAGTATGGGGATTGAGGTTTGTGTATTTACCAGTTTTGCTGTATTTTCCGCCATCGCTTACAGCTAATACATTGGCAATGATATCTTTATTAATGTTTAATTCAATTTTTTTATCCTGCAGATTTTCAACAGATATGGTTCCTTTAATAGTAACTTTATTATAACTCACTTTTCCAATGCGTTTTACAGCATCTTCCTTTTTTGTTTCTTCTTCTTTGTATTTAACCACTACATCGCCTGCTTTAGAGAGTTGCACAGAACAGTTTGAACCAACAGGCGTATATTTTATCTGGTCTTGTGCCAGGGGTTGCAGTTGTTCATTAAGAACAAATACAGGAGCCGTAGTAAAAGGATAAGAGGTATTATTTGTTATCAGATAGGAATGATATACATCATATCTTTTTTCGGAATCAATATTTATATAACCATAATAAGCATAACTGGCAATATCTCCCATATTGACCTCATAAACATCTTTATAGGGTAGTTTTACAGAAAATATCTGAAATACAGTTTTGCTTTTTTCGGGTAATTTTACTTTGCCCATTTTATACATAAAGAGATCATTTGATTTTTCACCTTCAGTTTCGAAAGCTGAAAAATCGTTATAGGCAACCTCATCGGCAGCGTCTGCAGATTCTTCATAGAGCATATTGCTATAATAGGATTGGACTGCTAAGGCAGAAGGAGGCACAGGTGGTACTGTGTAAATATTGCTCAAATAATCATATGAAGCTGGGTCCGTTGTGTTGTTGAAATAAAACTGCGGTGCGCCCACTGTTAAAGTGAGTTCAGCATTGTCAACTTCTTCTGCATAATTTTCTACAACAGCTTTCATTTCTAATTGCAGTTCTTTTTCGTTAACAAGTTTAATATTATACGATGGCAGCCATTGCATGCCTGTTTGCATATAAATTACTTTCAATGGAACACTCTGTATATTTTTGTCGACTCGTATTCGGGCAAGACGGTATAATGAATCTCTTAAAAGCATTTCAATCGGATTATCTTCGAAAGTCAAATCTATGATGTTATTAGCATACAAAAACATGGTTTTATTATCATTTGTTTTCACTTTAAGCAATCCGTAGTTTTTCTGATAATCCTGCAAGGTTCCGCTAATTTCACGCAATTCCTTTTCAGATTGTTTATATGTAAACTTGAGCTTTTTCCCTTTATTAGCTTCAATAAGTTCGAAAATACTCATAACTGGTTTTTCTTTTTTCAGGGTATCTGTTATATAAGTTATCTGAATGATATTAATATCTTTCGAAGTTGAAAACCAAAATGTACTCAATAGAGGGTTTTTAGGAATTTCAATGGTTGCATATTCATTTTTTACCATAATATTGCCTTCTTTTACTATGTAATAATTACCGTTTTTAAAAATATTAATGCTTACAGGTTTTAAAGTGCTCTGAGAATACACTACATAGGTAAAAGAAAGGAATAAAAAATGTAAAATAATTGTTTTCATTTTTTTAGATTTTAATGAGTACTGATTAAAAAATTTATTAAACTTATTGATGTATTAATCGTTTTTTATTTTATACTAACTGTAAAAATATAAATTTCTTATATAATTACACACAAAATAATTAAAATTGAAAATAAACAAATGGTTGCAGGTCGGCTGATAAGGACTGATAAATAACGAAAATGACGACAGTAGCAATAACAGCTTTAATGTAAACAGGCGATTTAATGAATTTGTTTCGAATATTATCTTTCAAATTATAAGGCAGCCAATGTAATACAAATCCAAACAACATCATTAAAAATATTGGATAATACGATACAATTATTTTAAATATTAAGTGTACATGAAAATTATTAAATATCTGATAAAATATAGCGTTTACAATTTCCATTGATTCGGAGCGGAACCAGATACGTGTAAAAGTAATAAATGTAAACGTTAGAGCGATACGCCATATTATTGCCACTCTCCTGTTGCTTTTTTCCCATGGGCTAATTTTTTTCCAGTATTTATACACAACAAGACCAATACCATTCAGTCCGCCCCAAATAACAAATTGCCAGCTTGCACCATGCCAGAAACCTCCTAAAAGCATAGTAATCATTAGATTTACATTGGCCATGAATTTCCCTTTACGGTTACCGCCAAGGGGAATATATAAGTAATCCTTAAGCCATGTAGAAAGAGAAATATGCCATCTTTTCCAGAAATCGCCCAAGTTTTGAGCTTTGTAAGGTGAGTTAAAGTTTTTATTTAGTCGAAAACCCATAAGAAGTGCCACCCCTATTGCTATATCAGTATAGCCAGAAAAATCGCAATAAATCTGAAGTGAATATCCAAAAGTAGCCATTAGATTTTCGAAACCCGAATAAACCATAGGTGTTTTAAATACCCTGTCAACAAAGTTAACTGCAATATAATCGGCAATTAATAATTTTTTTGTTAACCCGCTTAGTATGATATATAAAGCATATCCAAACTCCTCTTTGCTTATTTTATAATCCTTGTATATCTGAGGGATAAAGTCGGCTGCCCTTACAATAGGGCCAGCAACAAGCTGTGGAAAAAATGACACATAAAAACCAAAATCAACAATACTTTTTACTGGCTTTACTTTGTTTCTGTAAATATCCACTGAATAACTTATTGTTTGAAATGTAAAAAACGAAACACCTACAGGAAGTAGTATTCTTCCAACTTCAAAATGAGAGCCCGTGAAACTGTTAGTCCAGTAAGCTATGTGATTTATAACCACATAATCAGTGTCGAATAATGCATTATAATTTGAGGTAAAGAAATAGGCATATTTAAAATAAAATAAAACAAATAAGTTAATGACAATACTTGTTGTTAAGAGAAGCTTACGTTTAAAAGGTATGCTATTTTTGAAAATGCTTTTCCCGATAAAATAATCAACGAGTGTTGAAAATATGAGTATTAACAGGAATAAGCCACTGGACTTATAATAAAAGAAAAGACTGACAACAAATAGATAAGAACTGCGTAATTTGCTGGCTTTAGTTAAAAAGGAATATAAAAACAAAACAATAGCAAAAAACAACCAGAAATATAGTCTGGTAAATATCAGAGGTGATGTTTCAGAATAAACAAAAATTTGTTTTATATAATCAATAAGTCTATCTTCCATCTGTAGTTTGAGATAAATAGTTTTCGTATGCTTTAATAAAAGCAGAATAAAATAAATCACCAATTAAAAAATAACCCTCTTTTGTAAAATGAACAAGATCTTTTTTAGCCAGCTTATTTTTTTCCCATTTTTTAACTGCACCCAGACCACCCATAATGTTGAACCAATCCCATAAAACAGTGTTTTCGTGTTTCTCAATTAAGCGGTATATGGCATCAACAGCTAATTCTGAGTTTTTATTTGGATATTTTCGTTTATAATATGAATCACTGTTAGTAGTGATTATTATACTTACATTAGGGTTAACCCTTTTAATATTATTAATCAGTAAATCATAGTTTTTTTCAAAATTATCCACCGAAAAATTTTTATCCTGAACATCATTAATACCCAACGAGAGTATGACTAAATCTGGTTTAAGTAATGCCATATCTTCTTTAAACAAGAAGCATCTCAAAAATGATTGAACAGAAGCTCCGTTCACTCCAATGGCATTATATACAATACCATTTGTATTTGACTTACCTGCGATAACACCATACAATTCAAAAGCATCCTGCATGCTGTCTGTTTTAAATACTTTAAAATTCAATGTGTCTATCAAAACATCTGTTTCGAATACCGTACAGCCATCATAAGTTGTTTTAAAGCATTTAACCGAGTCGTCAACAAGCAGTTCAATATCATAAAAGCATTCACCTGTAGCATGTAATACAGTAATTTCGTTAAATCTGAATTCAGGATATATGTTTCTTTTAAAGAAGAATGTAAAGCCGGCAAGTGTATCAGTAGTAGAAGCCGATATGCCTGCAATCCCTAAGGTGCATGATTTCTTGGATTCCACATTGCGACAACTGTTCCAGTTTCCTGTAAGCGTAGAATAATAATTATACGGATGGTTGCTTTTTGCAGCAGCATAAGGGAATAGAAGTCCTCTGCTGCTTATCAAATCAGGTAAAAGATTATACAAATTTTCACGCAAACGGCCTGTCATCTGGTCGGCTTGTACATGCGATGCACCTATATGTACAATATTAATTGTTCCTTTCCCTTGGCTTATTAAAGAGTCGAATTTTGAGTAAAAACGATTTAAATAGTGACTCTTTTGCGAAAACACAAATTCATTTTTATTATAACATATAAAATTATAATCCTGATTACAAAGGGGATAGTCGGATGATTGAGAATAAACAACTTGTGCGATGGCAAAGTAAAATACGAAATAGCACCTCATTGATTTATTAAATTTTGGCATCATTCTCAGTTTTTTCCTTGTTCTGTTTACTTATATCAGTATTGATGTACCTATTATATTCATAAATTATGGCATTGTATAACATATTAGCTATAATGGAAGCCCCCTGTGTACTGAAATGGATATAATCGCTACCTGCAAGTTCAGCATTAACCCAAGAAGGCATTGAATTTTTACCTCCCATGGCTTTATAAATATCCCAGTAAGCAGCCCCTCCCTCAAAGGCCGATTTCTTCATCTCTTTTATTAATGGTTCAATATATTTGTATGAAACATATTTATCTTTTTCTTTTACTGATTTATCTGCCGGCCCTACAACTATAATTCCAGCTTCTGGATTAATGCTCTTCAAACGTTTTAATTGAGATAGAAAAGAACGTCCATAGCTTTTACAATCCTCTTCCGAATCAATCCATGGTAATACATTTCCGCCAAATTGTAGGCAAAAATGGCTGATTCCTCCCCACCCGCGCCGGCCCTAACTTCCAAAACCATTTTTTTGATTTCTTCTGGCTTACCCTTGTCTTCTTCAACAATGGATATAATTTGTTGTAATAAATCCGCGCGCTGTTTTTCCAGCCCCCTAATTTCCTCTCCCGCCAATTCCGCCATTCCTTCGTCGGTCTGCACCAATTCTTGATTATTGGTAATTTCCCGCGACAAACGATCATACTCCGTCATTAGATAGGCGGTTTTATGGTTATCACGATAGGATTTTAGTTCTTCTTCAGTCATCACATCATTGTACTGATTTTTAGTAAAAATTCCAGCAGACGCTCATGTTCACTCGCCTCCGGCTTGGGGGCTATTGGAAGAAGGATTTGC
>CAZVOS010000146.1:0-6849 GCA_964628845.1 uncultured Bacteroidales bacterium
CCATGGTCAAGGTCTTCACCACCGTAATAAGTACCCCATTGCCGCATACCATTGACATTAAATTTAACTAAAAAACCATCCCAATCCAAACTGCCCATGCCTGTTTGGTAAGCACCCGTGGTGGCAATATGACTGACTGATTTAGTACTGCCTGCCACATATACATTATTGTAAATGTCTGTTGCACAAGATAATACTTGGTCCGAATTGGTACCACCATAATATGTCCTCCACTGTCGCACCCCGTTGGTATTAAATTTTACAAGGAAGGCGTCATCATTACCACTTAAAGAATCCTGATGTGTTCCGTAGCTGGAAATTCCATTTATAGAAGATGTTTTTCCAGTAATATAAATATTTTCTATATTATCGGTTGTACAAGAATACGCATGGTCGTCAAGAGAACCGCCATAGTATGTATCCCAAAGCAAAGTGCCACTGTTATCGAACTTTGCAATATAGCCATCTCTCCAACCACCTCCATATATTTACTGATGGGCGCCAGTATCAGAGATTAAATCAGTTGATTCTGTTGTTCCCGTTATAAAGATGTTGCCGTTGTTATCCAAGCAACAACCTCTTGCATCATCATCCTTCGCTCCACCATAGTAAGTTCCCCAAAGCCGGATGCCATCGGCAGCAAACTTCGCAATAAAAGCATCATAATAACCACTGGGAGATGACTGGTGGGTATTGGCCGTTGCAATATTATTGGCAGATTTTGTATGTCCAACAAGAAAAATATTGTTAAAATTATCGGTTTTGCAACACAATCCCATGTCTCTACTGCTTCCTCCGTAGTAAGTACACCACAAGCTGTTCCCCAAACTGTCCATTTTCACTAAAAATGCATCGTATATATCTCCTCCATATACATGCTGATGTGACCCAACAGTAGCAATATTGCTTGTTGCCCCTGTACTACCTGCCATATATATATTGCCATCACTGTCAACACTTATAGATGAAATGAGCTCTGTACCAATGGCTCCATAATAGGTTCCCCATAAACGCACAGGCGGGTCAATAATAAGCGGTAAAGTGGGATTGTAATCGGCTATTTCAAAACTTAAGATATTGTTTTCTAAGACCCATTAATAATGAGATTTTAGATGATTTTCATAAGAAGGGATTCGTTTTTTGATAATCATAATTGCTTTTCATCAATTTATTTTTCATTAATCAATTTTTATCGGACAGTAATGGTAAAAATTATAAAATACAGAAAAAAAATGTTGAATTTTTAAAATCATTGAGATTTTAGATTATTGGAATTTGACGCACATATTTTTTATAAACTTACTAAAACATCAATATATTTATAATTTTATCTTTTCGTTTCTGCAAAAACTATGGAACAATTTTTGTTATTTATAATTAATCTAAATTAATAATAAAATCAAAGGAGGTATAATGTTTAAAGATTTTAACCCATCAGAAGATAAAATACTACGCATTATTGATAATGAAGGGAAACTCATTAATAAAGAGTGGTATCCAAATATAGATGATGATGTCATAATTAAATCATACAAGGACATGCTTTTTGTCAGGATAGCTGACATTATGGCTGTGTCCTATCAACGTCAGGGGCGCATGTTTACATACCCGTTAAATCTTGGTCAGGAAGCAATAGGGGTGGCTATCGGTAAAGTAATGTTTAAAGAAGACTGGCTTGTTCCTGCATTTCGCGAATTAGGGGCATGGCTTGCTAAAGGAGCTACTTTAAAAGAATTGTTTATGTATTTTATGGGTTACGAAGAGGGCAATGCGTTTTTAAATGTACCTAAGTTATTGCCTATTTCAGTCCCTATTGCTTCGCAATTGACTCATGCGGCAGGTATTGGCTATGCAGTTAAGATGAAACAGGAAAAAGATGTTGTTTTTGCCGTTGTTGGCGATGGTGGCACATCTCAGGGCGATTTTCACGAAGCCCTTAATTTTGCAGCAGTATGGAAAGTGCCTGTAGTTTTTATAGTGCAAAATAATCAGTTTGCCATTTCTGTACCATTTAACAGGCAGACAGTATCTGTTAATATTGCTGTTAAATCTCACGCTTACGGCATGCCGGGTATTAAAGTGGATGGGAATGACTTTATAGCCATGTATGCAGCACTTAAATATGCGGCTGATTATGCCCGTGAGGGCAATGGGCCTGTATTGCTCGAAGCACTTACTTATCGTAAAGGAGCCCATACCACATCAGATGACCCTTCAAAGTACCGTACCAAAGAAAATGAAGAGCAATGGGAACTGACGGACCCACTGAAACGATTAGCCCTATTTTTGAGAGACAAGGGCTTATGGACTGACGGTGATGAAAACAAGATAACAGAAGATTATAAAAAAGAAGTGGACAGACAGTTTGAAGAAGCAGAAAAAACACACCCGTATAAATTGGAGGATGTGTTTAAATATACTTATGTGGATATGCCTGAGGACTTAAAATTACAACAAATGGAACATGAGAAATTTTTAAAATGGAAGGAGAACAGAATATGAAAGTAATGAATATGGTGCAAGCTATTAATAATGCACTTGATATAAAATTAAACGAAGACCCATCAGTAGTTGTTTATGGAGAAGATGTGGGCGTAGAGGGTGGTGTGTTCAGGGTAACAGAAGGGTTACAGCAAAAATATGGCGAAAGTCGTGTGTTCGATTCTCCACTTGCTGAATCTGCAATAGTGGGTGCTGCGGTAGGCATGGCTGTTGCGGGCTTAAGACCTGTGGTAGAACTTCAGTTTTGTGGCTTTGTGTATCCAGCTTTTAATCAGATAATTTCCCATGCAGCCCGTATGCACAACCGTACACGTGGCAAATACAGAACACCCATGGTGATACGTTTTCCGTTTGGTGGTGGCATTAATGCCCTTGAACATCATTCCGAAAGTATGGAAGCACTGTATGGGCATATTCCGGGAATTAAAGTAGTCATTCCATCAACACCTCACGATGCCAAAGGACTCCTGATTTCTGCTATTGAAAGCGATGACACCATCATCTTTATGGAACCCAAACGCATTTACAGAGCTATTAAGCAGGAAGTAGCCGAAGACAAATATACCATTCCTATTGGTAAAGCTAAAGTATTGACAGAAGGAACAGACATTACTGTTGTGGCATACGGGGCTATGATACGTGAAGTGCAAAAAGCTATGGTTCTGGCTAAACAAGCCAATATATCTATCGAATTGATTGATTTAAGAACCATCTATCCCATTGATAAAGAAACTATTATAAAGTCGGTTCAAAAAACTGGGCGGCTGGCTATAGTTACCGAAGAGCCCAAATCCTTTGGTGTGGCTGCAGAAATAACTGCCATGGCTAACGAAGACGCTTTTCTTTATCTGGAAGCACCCCCAAAACGAATCGCCGGTTTTGATACCATTGTGCCTTTGCCTCGGGGCGAACATCACTATATGCAAAGCCCTGAAAAGATATTTTATGAGTTAGACAAATTAATGAAATTTTAAAATTACGAATATGAGATATATATTTAACTTTCCTGATATAGGCGAGGGACTTGACGAAGGTATTATTGTAGAATGGTACGTGTCTAAAGGACAGAATATCACTTCAGGAGCTCCTCTTGTTAAAATGGAAACGGACAAAGTGGTTACTGATATTCCTTCACCTAAAACAGGAATTATAGCTGCTGTTTATGGTAAGGTGGGCGACATTGTAAAAGTAGGGGAAGCCCTTGTTGAAATTGATATAGAAGGTGTAAGTGGCAAGGAAGCTATTGCAGAAGCTCAAAAAACTACTGAAGCAGTTGAAGAAGAAGGTGCAGGCGTGGTAGGCACTCTTGAAGTCGCAGGCAATAATGCCTATTTGCCATCCAGTGCAGAAGGTGTAGGGACACAGGCAGAAAGCCCTGTAAAGTCTATAAAAAAAGCCCTGGCAACACCTGTAGCACGTGCTGTGGCTAAAGAGCTTAACGTGGATATTCATAAAGTTAATGGTTCAGGTCCTGCCGGAAGGGTTATGAAAGAAGATATTAAGAAATACTTCGAAAGCTCACAACGCATGATTGACCAAGCCAAAACAATACCCGTACTTGAAGAGGGACGCATTGAGTATAAACCCCTGACACAGCTTCGTAAAACTATTGCAAAAAATATGCTTAACTCGAAGCATAATGCGGCACATATGACAGTGCACGAAGAAGTAGAAATTTCAGAACTGATAAGAATTCGCGATAAATTTAAAGCAAGTTTACAAGAACAAGGTGTAAAATTAAGTTATTTGCCATTTATACTGAAAGCTGTTGCTCTGGCACTTAAAAAACATCCATCGCTAAATGCAGAACTCGATATGGAAAATAACCGTATGGTGTTTAAAAAATATTACAATATTGGTATTGCAGTGGACACAGAAGATGGCTTACTTGTACCAGTGATAAGGGATGTAGATAAATTGAGCATAAAACAAATTGCAAAGAAATTAAACGAAATAACCCAAAAAGCCAAAGAACGCAAATTAAGTTTAGAAGATATGAAGAATGGCACGTTTACCATTACCAATTATGGCTCAATAGGTGGTATATTTGCCGTTCCTGTTATTAATTATCCACAGGCAGGTATCTTGGGCATTGGTAGATTGCTTGAGAAACCCGTTTTTAAAGCAGACAATATTGTAAAAGCTGGTTTCTTCCCCTTATCTTTGTCGGTCGACCACCGCATAGTAGATGGGGGAGAGGTAAGCCGTTTTATGAATACGGTTATGTCTTTTCTAAATGAACCCACAGCCATGTTATTTGAGTAATAATTTAATGAAGGAGATAAAAAAATGAAATATGATGTAATTATAATAGGCGCTGGCCCAGCCGGATATGTGGCTGCTATACGTGCTGCTCAAACAGGACTTAAGACAGCTTTAATAGAGAAGAATCATCTGGGAGGTATGTGTCTTAACTGGGGATGTATCCCTACAAAAGCCATTATCGAAAGTGCTAAGATGTATCGCAAAGTGCTTACAGCAGCCGACTTTGGTGTTGAAGGTGTTGAACCGGACAAGATTTCATTCAATTGGGATAAGTCCAAAAAACGAGCTCAGAAAATAGCCATGCGCCTTAAAGCTGGTATTGGCTTTCTGATGAAAAAGAACGGTATAGAAGTGATTACAGGCGAAGCTGTCATAAAAAGTGAAAATACGGTCACTGTTGACAACAGAACCATTGAATCATCTTATATTATCATTGCAACTGGTTCTTATCCAGCTCCGGCTACATTTGTATCAAACAGTGATAAAGTGATTCAACTCGACAAGCTATTTGAAGAAAAGGAACTGGCTCAACATATAGTAGTTTACGGCAGGGGTGCTGTTGCTGTTGAAATGACCCAATTTTTTAATATGATTGGGAAAAATGTAACACTCATTTCCCCCAACCAAAACATTATCCCAAGAGTCGATACCTTTTTATCAGATTTTGCTTTGAAAACCTTAAAAAACAGAAAAGTAAATCTTATCATTTCAGATAAAGATGCAACTTGGGATAATGGCATCTTAACAATTGACAATCAAAATATTACTTGCGATACAATAATTAATTGCAGCATGAGAAGGGCAGTTCTAATTAAGTCAGAAATAGCAATTAAGTTAAACGAAAATGGGTTTATTGATACGGATGATAACTTTGAAACAAATGTTAAGGGAATATATGCTGTAGGAGATGTGAATGGTAAGAGTTATCTGGCACACATTGCTTCGGCACAAGGGCTCAGTGTTGTGAACAGCATTAAGGGAATAAAGACAGATTTTAATTTCGATAATTTTCCCATCAATATTTACACCTCACCAGAAATGTCACAAATAGGGAAAACAGAACAAGCATTAAAAGAAGAAGGCATAGATTATAAAATCAGTCAGTTCCCCTTATCAGCCAATGGTAAAGCCCAAACTGAAGGGCAAAGCGAAGGACTCATACGTTTACTTTCCGATAATAAATACGGACAAGTGCTGGGTGTTCAGATTATTGCCGACCATGCCACAGATATGATAGCAGAAGCCGCTGCTTATATGCAAATAGAGGGCACTGTTTACGATGTGGCTTCTACCATGCATGCCCATCCCACTGTTTCAGAAATTTTTATGGAAGCAGGATTCGAAGCCATTGACAAAGCTATTCATCAGTAATTTCTATATCATGATATCTGTTAATAGCTACGATTTACCCGATTATAAGATTTTTGAAAGCTCAGAACAATACGAGGTCTTAATATGGCAGCCCGATAAAACATACCTTGTTTTAGGACAAAGTAACAAACCCGAAAGCTCTTTATTTACTGAACTTGTAGAAAAAGATGGCATAAGAGTTTATAAAAGACCATCGGGTGGAGAAACAGTTATTCTCAGTCCTAAAATGCTGGTCATTGCTGTTTTGTTAAGGGAAGAATCATTACAAAATCCTAAAATATATTTTGAGATAATAAATAAAAGCATTATAGAAGCTCTTCGTAAGCAAGGTTTCGACAAGCTCTCACAAAAGGGGATATCCGATATATGTATAGGTGATAAAAAAATTCTCGGCTCATCAATTTATCGAAAAAATAATAAAATCTTTTATCATGCTGTTCTTAATGTGTCAGAAGACATCAGCCACATCTCAAAATATATAAAACACCCGCAAAAGGAACCCGATTACCGTCAGGGACGCACACATGAAGATTTTGTAACCTCTCTATTTAGCAATTCGAATATGGATAGCACTGAAATTATAAAAGAAACAATTCTGAAAGAGTTGGAAGCTAAAATTAGTGAGGTAAAAGAGTTTGGAGTTTGCCTAAAGAAAGATAATACCAAACCGCTAACAAGAAAAATGAAATTGAAATTGTTAGCTGGTTTGGT
>CAZVOS010000147.1:0-6841 GCA_964628845.1 uncultured Bacteroidales bacterium
TCCCCCTAAACTCCTCATCGGCCTTATCCAAGGTTGTTATGGCTTGTGCAAATATAAAACACCACATCAGAGAAAAAAGAATTGTTAGAATTAAACTTTTATTTTTCATTCCAATTAATAATAATGTTTTTAATCTGCCCTTAACAACAGAACAGAACCTTTTAATATGGTTATTATTTCCTGTTTGTCATCAGTATAAATTGTTGTAACGTAAAAATAAGTACCACCCGGTAATAGTTCTTCATTATATTTCCCATCCCAGCCTTCTACACCTTCATATAAAATTTGCCCCCATCTGTTATATATCTTCAAATCATAACCCTTCATAAACCTGTCATTCTTACCATCTCCATCTGGTGTAAATGCATTTGATACAGGTTTTATCTTTATTAATAATGAATCTGGCTCACTTATACAAAGACTATCCTTTGCTATTACAATGATTACAACATCATTTTCCAGTTTACTGGTTGTATAGGTATTAATAATCTCTGATTGTACAAGTACTTCTGCAACATAAAATTCATATAAATCATAAATTGAAGGATGAGCCGTAAAAATAATCTCTTGTCCAATACTTGCAACATTATTATCAGCATTTGAGGTTAAAGTTACTTCAGGTAAGGGTATCACATTAACATAAACACTATCAGTATCAGTACATATAAAGCTATTGTTACTGTTATAATCGTAAGCTATTACCCAATACATTACAGTATCTATAGGAGCTATTATTATTTCTGAAGTGGTTTCGTTTGTATTCCATAGATAAAAATCACCGCCAGTTACAACAATATTGGTTTCTGTGCCCGCACAAATACTTATGTCTCCTCCTGCATCAGCCAATGGTGCCTGATGAATTTTAACATATGACGAATCTGTTGTTGAGCAATTATTGGTATCTGTATATGTATAATATATAAAATTTAAACCTATTGGTGCCAAAGATGGTGTAAATATGCTGTCGGATACACCATTCCCAGAATATAACCCACCCACAGGTAAACCCTCTGTTAATAATACAGGATAATCATTAGAGCAAATCTCTGTAAAACTCAACTCAAATGTTACACTTGGATTAGTATTAATTGTTATACTATCCGAAATAGTATTTCTACATCCTAATGAATCTTCATATGTATAAGTTATTAAATGTTTACCACTTCCTGCAAAAAACGGATTAAGTACATCAGCAACAACACCATTTCCTGAATACGATCCACCTAATGGACTTCCATTTGTTAATAAAAAGGGTGTATCATACAAACAAATATCATTAAAAGGTATTAACGATAAATTTGGTAGACCATTTACAGTTAATGTATGGACTAAAGTATCCGTACAGCCAGACGTATCAGTATAGGCATATAAAATGTCGTGTACTCCTACACCTGCTGCATTTGCATTGAAAGTATTTCCACTTATACCTGGTCCTGAAAAAGTACCTCCTAATGGAAACCCTCCTATTGTTATAAGAGGAGCATCCACACAATACATGGTATCAATACCAGAAATAGCAAGATGTGGTAATTGTAATACTGTAACAATATGTATTAATGTGTCTGTACAGTTGTTACCATCAGTATAAACATATCCAATGTCATGAACTCCTACACCAGCATCCGAAGGATTAAAAATATTTCCGCTTATTCCAAATCCAATAAAATAGCCACCGCTTGGTGTGCCACTTAACACATCTGATGGAGAATTAAAACAATATTGAGAATTTAACCCTGATACAGTTAATACGGGTAGAGCATTCACATTAAGTGGCTCTGTAGCAATATTAACACATTGATTAGCATCCATATAGGCATAAGTAATAGTATGAATACCTGGCCCTGCAATATCTGGATTAAATACATTATTAACCACTCCATTACCCGAAAATGTGCCACCTAAGGGTATTCCTCCTGTTAATGTAAATGCAGGATAATTAGGACACACATCGGCTAATGCACCTAAAGTAACAACAGGTAAATCATGCACAATTACAGTTCTCGAAAAAGTATCAGTACAGGAATTTCCGTCGGTATATGAATAAGATATAGTGTGTGTACCTGGGGTAGCTACCGAAGGTGTAAAAGTGTTACCGAATATACCTGGTCCAGAAAAAGTGCCTCCCGTTGGGAAACCCGTTAATGTAACCATTGGTGCATCAACGCAGTATTCATTATTTAGCCCTATAAAATCAAGCACGGGTAAAGGCAGAACATTTACACTTTGTGTTTGTTGATTTGTACAGGTATTCCCATCAGTATAACTGTAAGTAATATCCTGAATACCCACTCCTGCTATGGTAGGATTAAATATATTTCCCGTTATTCCAGGCCCTGAAAAAGTACCTCCACTGGGATAACCTGTCAAGTTAAGAGGTATGCCATTTAAACAGTATTGAGCTGGCAGCCCTGTATAACTTACAGGGGTTAATGGATGTACAGTAACAGCTTGTATTGACGTATTTGTACACCCATTCAAATCGACGTAAGTATATGTAATATTGTATGTTCCTGCACCTGAAATATTAGGATAGAAAAAGTCACTAACAATACCTGTTCCTGAAAATGAACCACCTGCCGGATTCCCCAATAAAGGACTAGGCAAATCATTAATACAGTAGTAAGATGCTAATCCACTAAAAGACACAGGAGTTAATGGAAAAACAACTACACTTAAACTTATTGAACCCACACAGAAATTTGCATCCATATAAGTATAAGTAATTATATGATTACCTGCTCCTGCAACTGATGGGTCAAAAGTATTTCCTGTTATTCCTGGCCCCGAGAATGTCCCCCCAACAGGATATCCTGTTAATAATTCTGGAGGTGTATTCAAACAATAACTACTATTTAAGCCATTAATTGTTACTACCGGTATATCATTAACTGTAACAAATTTTGTAACATCATTAATACAACCATATGTATCTGAATATGCATAATTTATTGTATGGTAACCTACACCAGCAACGGATGGGTCAAAATTATTACCCACAATACCAGGTCCACTGAAAGTACCCCCTGTTGGTATTCCAATTAAAGGAGCAGCCGGGTCATATACACAATATGCAGAATCCAGACCAGTAAAATCAACAAATGATAATGGTGTTACAGTTGTCTGTTGAGTTTGGAAATTAATACATCCATTTCCATCCTGATAAGTATAAGTAATATTAAATGTACCTACTCCTGATACTGTTGCATAAAACATATTACCAACAATACCAGCTCCGCTGAATGTACCACCAGAAGGAGTTCCAATTAAATATGCAGCATCATAAGTACAATAGTTGCTGCTTAAACCTGTAAAAGAAACAACAGGTAATGGATTTACTATAGTAGTTTTTGTGGTATCCTTTGTACATCCATTATTGTCAGTATAGATATAATTAACCTGATGTACTCCTAATCCTGCTAATGATGGCGAAAAATAATCTCCGGTAATACCATTGCCTGAAAAAGTCCCACCTGATGGATAACCTATAAGCGAATCCCCAACATTATCTATACAATATGCAGAATCCAATTCAGAAAATGTAGCAATAGGATATGGATATATCGTAAGAATCATATTGTCAGAAGCTGTATCGGTATTACATACGGCTGTTAAAGTTAATATGATATTGCCAAATTCATTGGGTAAGGGTTGATAGGTTGGTGATAATGTTGTATAGTTTGAAAGATTTCCTATACCAGAATGTGTCCATAAAACAAATGAGTTGGAACTTGTAGCATCTGTAATCTGATAAATGTCATTTGCACAAACTCCTGCATCAATACCTGCAAAAACACTTGGAACTCCTACAACTGTTATAAGTACATCATCTGTAGAAAAACAACCTGTTGATAGACTTGTTGCTGTTAACATGTAATTTGTTGTTGCATAAGGTGTAGCTAATGGTTTGTCAATATTGGTATTATTCAATCCATTTACGGGTAACCAACTATAACCCACTCCTGATATACCTGTTGTTCCTATTAGTACACCTGGCCCCCCACATGGAATTGATTGATTGAGCCCTGCATTAACAGGTGGAGTCCCTAATACATTCACTGTTACCATATCTGTTCCAAAACATCCTGTTGATGTACTGGTTACAGTAAGATAATAAGTTGTATTACCTAAAGGTGTTGCTACAGGTTGGGCAATAGCAGAATTGTTTAATCCATATGAAGGAATCCAGTTATATGTTAATCCCGAAACTGATGCTGTACCTATGGTAACACCTGCACCTCCACAATTGATGGTTTGGTCTAAACCAGCATCTGCAACAGGTGCTCCTGAAACACTTATTGTTACAGAATCAACACCATAACATCCTGTAACCATATCTGTAACAGTTAAATAATATGTTGTATTTCCTAATGGTGTTGCTGTAGGTTGAGCTATATTTGCTGAACTTAAAGCATATGACGGAGCCCATGTGTAAGACATACCTGTTACGGTAGCAGTGCCTATTGTAGTACCAGGCCCTCCACAACCTATTGTCTGATTAACTCCTGCATCAGCTAAAGGAGCACCTATTACTGTAATAAACACTTCATCTGTAGCATAGCAACCAGTAGCAATATCAGTTACTATCAAGGTATAATTTGTATGTGTTAAAGGGCTAGCCAATGGCATGGCAATATTTGGATTATTTAATCCTAACGAGGGTATCCATGTATATGCCATTCCTGACACGAAAGTTGTTCCTATAGTTGTTCCCGGCCCTCCGCAATTTATTGATTGGTCTATACCTGAATTTGCTGTAGGTGCTCCAATCACTGTTATAGTAACATTATCTGTAGCATAACATCCTGTTACCATATCCGTAACTGTTAAAGTGTAAATTGTATTCCCTAATGGTGTTGCTGTAGGTTGTGCAATATTTGAATTAGATAATGTATTGGATGGACTCCAGCTATAAGACATTCCTCCAATTGATGATGTACCTATATTTGTACCGACACCTCCGCAGTTGATAGACTGATCTAAACCCGCATTTGCTACTGGCGATCCAATTACTGTTACCGTCATTTCATCTGTAGCATAACACCCTGTTATTAAATCAGTTACAATTAATTGATAGGATGTATTGGATAAAGGATTGGCATTGGGTTGTGCAATATTAGGATTACTTAATCCTGTACTAGGTAACCAATTATAAGATAAACCACTTATGGCTGATGTTCCTATAATAGTACCAATAGTACCCCCACAATTTATTGACTTATCCAATCCTGCATTGGCAACAGGTGCCCCAATGACTGTCAAAACCATATCATCTGTTGCATAGCAGCCCGTGGCTAAATCTGTTACTGTTAGCACATAGGTTGTATTAGATAATGGATTTGCAGTTGGCTGTGCTACATTTGGATTACTTAAACCTGCAGTAGGTTGCCAGTTGTATGCCATACCATTAATAGCTGTACTGCCAATAACAACTCCAATATTACCTCCGCAGTTAACTGACTGATCAGGTCCCGCATTAGCAACAGGAGCTCCAATAACAGTAACTATCATATCATCTGTTGCATAACATCCCGTTGATAAGTTTGTTACTGTTAAAGTATATGTTGTATTTGATAGTGGCGTGGCTGTAGGTTGTGCAATATTAGGATTCGTTAATCCATTTATAGGTGACCAGTTATAGGACATACCAGATACTGCTCCAGTTCCAATTATTGTTCCTGCACCCCCGCAATTAATATTTTTATCAAGCCCTGCATCAGCTACCGGTGCTCCACTAACGGTAATAACTATATCATCCGTATCGAAACATCCGTTTATTGTATCTGTTACCGTTAAAATATAGGTTGTATGCGTCATAGGATTTGCTAACGGCTGAGCTACATTAGGATTATTAAGACCCGCTGTAGGTGTCCAATTATAAATGTAATTGGGTTGAGCAGGTGTTCCTATTGTTATACCTGAGCCACCACAATTTATTGTCTGATTGTTTCCTGCATTGGCTATTGGAGCATACGAAATTGATAATACCATGGTATCTGTCTTGGGGCATCCCAAGGTATTGGTAACAGTCATGAATAAATTTATATTTCCAAATTCAGATGTGCTTGGTATATATGTAGGATTCATTAATGATGCATCATTATAAACACCCGAACCGCTTGTTGTCCAATTAATAGTATTGCTTGAATCTGTTATGGCATCCCATACAAAATAAGGTACATTTGAACAGGTATTGGCATCACTGCCAGCATACAATGTAGGATATGGCCGTACAATTACTATGAGTGTAAATGGATTACCTATACAGGGTGGTGTTCCTGGGGATGTTGGTGTAATCACATACTTAACCAAAGCTCCTGATAATGAATTATTTATAATAACATCATTGATTATTCCTCCTGAACCCGAATTAAAACCATATGCCGAACCAACAATAAGAGCAGAAGTCCATGTATAGGAAGAACCTGGTATTGAGGAAGTAATAGTATAATTAACACTCTGTCCAGAACATGTGTAAATAGTATCATAGGAAGTAATTACTGGTGTATTATTAACCGTTGTTGTCTGATTTTGAAAATTTGAACAGTTATTGGCATTTATATAAGTATATTTAATGGTATGTGTTCCAAGTCCTGCTATTGTTGGATAAAAAGCATTGCCACTAATTCCTGTTCCTGTAAAAGTGCCTCCTGCTGGAGTACCTGTCAAAGGCACAGCAGGTCCATTTATACAATAATTACTTTGTAAACCACTAAAACTGACTGTAGGTAGAGCATTTACAACTGTTGTTTGAGTAGTTGTATTGGAACAACCATACACATTAGTGTATGTATATGTAATAATTTTATTTCCTGTGCCAGCAGAAGATGGGCTAAATACATTT
>CAZVOS010000148.1:0-6773 GCA_964628845.1 uncultured Bacteroidales bacterium
AGAACTGGATAGCCGAACTCAGAGCAAAATACTCAGTCAATATAAATAAAGAGGATTTTAATACAATTAAATAAGCAAATTACTTAATCTCTTTATCTTTTCTATTTTGCCTTATACCTACTGTTTACAGCTTCCCAATTTATTATTGACCAAAAATCTTTTATATAATCAGGCCTTCTGTTTTGATAGTCAATATAATAGGCGTGCTCCCATACATCAATAGTAAGCAATGGCTTTAAACCTTTTTTTAAAGGATTGCCTGCATTTGCTTCCTGAATTATTTCAAGCTTTGTCCCGTTTATTACAAGCCATACCCAGCCAGAACCAAAAAGACTGGCTGCTGCTGCTGAAAATTTCTCTTTAAAATTTTCAAAAGTCTGAAAATTATCACTTATAGCTCTTGCAATAGCATCTTGAGGTAAATTATCATTTTTAGTGGGGCATAAATTCTCCCAGTAGAATGTATGATTCCATATCTGTGCTGCATTATTGAAAATAGCTTCTTCTGATTTAATTACAATGTCATCGAGAGATAAATTTTCAAAAACTGTTCCTGCAATCAGATTGTTTAAGTTGTTTACATAGGTTTGATGGTGCTTGCCATAATGAAACTCTATTGTTTTACTGCTGATTATTGGCTCTAATGCATTATTTGCATAAGGTAATAAAGGAAGTTTAAATGTGCTCATAAATTCAACTTTAAAATTTATCAAATATAAGAATTTCCTATAAAACTTATACTTTTGTAAAAAAAAATAATGCTGCCTGATTCAACTTCATATAAATTAATAAATCATAATCAGTGTTTTCCTATACATTCAAAAACTGAACTGGAAAAATTTATAAAAAAGCAAGATGAAGTAATATATCTAAATGACAGTACTTTTAATGATACTTCAATTATTATTCAAGATAAAATTAAATGTACTGAAAATTATATAAAATCATTTTTAAGTATAAATAATGCTCCTCAAAAAGATGTTAATATTCAGTCTTTAAATTTATATAATACTGACTGGCTCACATGGTTCTTATTATTGTGTTTTGTTATTTTTGCTTTTTTACAGAAAAATTTCTGTAGAAAACAAAAAAATATTATAAGTTCCTTTTTTAATTACCGATATAATAGTCAGCTTATCAGAGAAGGAAATATATATAATGAAACTGGCTTCTATTTTTTATTATTTCTGTCTTTAATTTCTTTTTGTTTATTATTATTGAACTGGTTTGTATTTTATTTTCTCGATAGTTTTTTGTTCGTCAATTCATTAATATTGTTTCTTAAAATACTTTCAGCTTTTCTGTTTTTTTATTTTGGAAAAATAATGTTTATTAGGATAATTTCTTTTACCTTTAAATTAAACAAATTATATAGCGATTTCGTTCTCACACAACACGTCTTTCTTATCACTCTTGGTGTTATTTCCTTGTTTTTATCTATGATATTAGTATATTTAACTAATTACATTCTTATAATTACATCTGTATTAGTAACTATAGGATTGTATGTTAATTTTATATTTCGCTTGTATATTTTAAATTTAGCTTCTGGAATTTTTACTTTGTTTTATTTTATTTTGTATATTTGCAGCATAGAAATTTTACCTGTTTTGATTGTTTACAAACTGATAATTAAATAGTTAAAGGTGATAAGAGTAAGAAGAATTTTAGTTTCCCAGCCACAACCCGACCCTGAGAAATCTCCTTATGCGGATATTATTAAGAAATACAATGTAAAAATTGACTTTTTTAAATTTTTTAAAATTGTAGGGATAAGCTCAAAAGAGTTTAGGAAGCAAAAAGTAAATTTGGGTGATTGTACTTCTGTTGTATTTACAAGTAAGAATGCTGTTGACCACTTTTTTAGGATAGCAGGAGAGTTACGTGTAAATATTTCTGAAAATCTGAAATACTTTTGTACTACCGAAGCTATAGCTTTGTATTTGCAGAAATATGTGATATACAGAAAAAGGAAAGTTTTCTTTTGTAATCAGGAAACAGGAGAAATTATTGATTTAATAAAAAAACATAAGACGGAAAAATTTATTTTACCCTGTACTGAAGGTTTTAAAACAGATATTCCTATCTGTCTCGAAAAAGAAAAAATTGACTGCTCTAAAGCCATCTTATATAAAACGGTGAGTGAGGATTTATCTAAAGTTGACCTGATGAACTACGATATGTTTGCTTTTTTCAGTCCTTCAGGGATAAAATCACTCTTCGAAAATTTCGCTGATTTTAAACAAGGAGAAAAAATTATTGCAGTATTTGGTAATACCACTCTAGAAGAAGCCCGCAAAAAAGGTATTAATCCTCAGATAATAGCACCCTCAAAATCATGCCCTTCGATGATTATGGCCATTGATGCTTTCCTTGATGAAAACTTTAAAGCCAAGAAAAAACAAATAACACCTCCTGTTGACGAGCCCGTTATTTTAAAGAAAAAGGATAAAGTAAAGAAAAAGTAAGTGAACAAATATCAATACCGAAAATCAAGTTTTAAATCATCAATCAAGATATTTTGTGGATTTAAAATCTGACAATATATTTTTTTAATACAAATAAAAAACTAGAAAATAGTGCAAATGAATAAACATGAGACATGAATTGTGAAATAAATGTAAAATAATAAATGTTTGTCCCTAATGTTAAAATAAGTATGGAAAATATAGATGCAGAACAATTAACATAAAACTTAAGAAATTTATATAGAAATAAAAGTCCAATCAAAAGATAAAATGGGGCTGTAACTGAAGGCATATAGTAATAAATTTGACTAAAACCATTTGGCTCAAACCCTAAAATATATGCTAAAAGATGAAAAAATAAAAAAATGGAAATGTAAGCATTGCAATTCCCATTGGATACTTTGTAAAGATTTTATTGCTGTTTCTATCAACAGTAAAACCATATCCGAATTTTGAATCAACATTTTGTGGATAATTTTCTGCATGGAATCCATGTATAAAAGCAGCAGGCAAATATATGTAATAACCAGATGCATCTGCCCAGTATATAGATTGCCAATTGCCAGTTTCAAAAATATTAGCATTAAATGCTGTTTTGATAAAAATAGCTCCTATTATTAAGAATAGTATTAATTTATAATACTTAAAAATCTTATGACTTAGTAGCATCATAATTTACAAATAGAAGGTATAAAAAAACTTTTTGTAAAGATATTAAAATAAAAAAATGATTTTATCTGCTAGCTAAAAATGATTATTTTTACAAATATTTTGCCCCTATGGGGCTGTTCTATAAAGAATGATTCATTCCATTATTATTTATAAACTACATAGGGACAGCGTCCCGTTATATTTGTAAAAATTATCGAATTATGAAAATTAAGGTACAGAGTACCGAAATATTAATAAAAATAAAATTTGTAATTTTTTATCGGACATTCCTGTTTTAAAATGCATAAATTCCCAAAATCAGAACGTCTTAGCAGCAAACTTATAATTGAGGAACTATTTTCAAAAGGTCAAAGTTTTTATATAGAACCCTTTAAGATAATATGGCTCGAATACCCTCTTAATTTTAATTTAGAAACGCAAGTGCTTATTGCCGTTTCGAAAAGATATATTAAAAAAGCTGTTCACAGAAATAAAATTAAAAGACGCATTAAAGAAGCATACCGATTACAAAAATATCAGCTTCTTAATGCCCTCAGCAACTCAGGCAAACAATATGTTTTTGCACTCTTATATACGAGTAAACAAATAAATGACTATCACGCCATTAAAAACAAAATATTATTAATTTTACAGCGTTTAGAAAAAGAAATCAATATATAACTCTTATTTTTTTTTGCTTTTTTAATGAAAAAAGAACAGAAATATAATCCTAATCATCTTTTTTCTTTACCCTTTATTGGTATTATCCGGCTCTATCAATATACGCTCTCTCCATTTATCGGAAAGTCGTGCCGTTATACGCCCACATGCTCGGTTTACAGCATAGAAGCTTTAAAAAAGTATGGACCCTTAAAGGGCTCATGGCTTGCTTTTAAACGCATTGTTTCGTGTAACCCTTGGGGTGGTCATGGGTACGACCCGGTACCTTAATTGTTAAATTACAAAAAATTGAACAGATGAAATATCTAAAAAAATCAATTCCAATTCTTTTAATAATAGTTACATTTCTTTTCTCAGTAAGTTTTGTCAATAACCAGTTCGAAATTTCAAAAAATCTCGACATTTTTGCAACCCTTTTTAAACAGCTCCATCTCAACTATGTTGACGACATTAACTCTTCATCACTTATTAAAACGGCTATAGATGATATGCTCGAATCTTTAGACCCTTATACAAACTATATCCCTGAAGATGAAATTGAAGACTTGCTGTTTATGACTACCGGACAATACGGCGGTATTGGGGCTTTAATTCAGAAAAAAGATGATTATATCTTAATTACTGACCCCTATTTTGGGTTTCCTGCCCAAAAATCAGGTCTTCAAGCTGGCGATATTATTATGGAAGTAAACGGAAAAAGTATCAAAAGTCTTTCTACGTCGGATGTAAGTAATCTATTGCGTGGACAGCCCGGAACAACGGTAAAAATAAAATTCAAAAGATATAAAGAGGATGAAATTATTGAAAAAGAAATCATGCGCGAAGAGGTTAAAATTGATAACATCCCCTATGCTGATGTCATAAAAAATAATGTGGGCTATATAAAATTAACTGGTTTTACCCAAAATGCAGGCAAAGAAGTAAAAGATGCTTTTTTGAAATTGAAGGACAGTACACAACTCAACGGTTTGATATTAGACTTAAGAGGCAATGGCGGGGGCTTGCTTAACGAAGCTGTGAATATTACAAACATATTTGTTGACAAAGGAAATATTGTTGTAAACACAAAGGGTAAAATTACCGACAGAAATACAAAACATCAAACCCTAAACCCTGCATTAGATACAGAAATCCCCTTAGTTATCCTGATTGATAGAGGCAGTGCTTCTGCCGCTGAAATTGTTGCAGGTGCTATTCAGGATTTTGACAGAGGTGTTATTATTGGTCAAAGAAGTTTTGGGAAAGGTTTGGTTCAGAATGTTGTACCTCTGAGTTATA
This sequence comes from uncultured Bacteroidales bacterium, assembly GCA_964628845.1. Lineage (GTDB taxonomy): Bacteria > Bacteroidota > Bacteroidia > Bacteroidales > PXBB01 > JAKIYU01. Next base: position 5,079 of record CAZVOS010000148.1, read on the forward strand.
ATGCAAAATTAAAGGTTACTGTTGCAAAATATTATATTCCAAGCGGAAGATGTATTCAAGCAATAAATTATGCCGAACATAACGAAGATGGAAGCGTCAGCAGAATACCCGACTCCCTTAAAGTGGCTTTTAAAACAAAAAATGGCAGAACAGTTTACGACGGAGGAGGCATTGAACCCGACATCATTGTGAAACCTTATAATTTTAGCAATATCAGTATCAGCTTGGTAACTAAGAATTTAATTTTCGACTTCGCTACGAAGTTCTTTTATGAAAATAAGAATATACCCCCCGTTAATGAATTTAAAATTACAGATAAAATATATAATGAATTCTTAAATTTTATTGCCGATAAAGATTATGACTATACCACCCAAAGTGAGAAAAAACTGATAGAACTGAAAGAAATAACCGAGAATGAGAAATATTTTGAATCTCTTAAAAATGAATACGAACAGCTAAATAAAAAATTAATTCATAATAAAGAAGATGACCTCAAAACTTTCAGAACCGAAATAGAATACCTGCTTCGTAATGAAATAGTTTCTAGATATTATTACCAAAAGGGACGTATCGAAAACAGTCTGAATTTTGATGCAGAAATAGATAGTGCTTTAAATATTATTGCTGCACAAGAAAATTATAAACTGATTCTTAATCCAAATAATGTTCACAAGCTTAAATGATTTTTCTTAAATCGCAAACCCATCGTTATATTTACATAATTGCTTTGTCGCTTATTGCTGCAAGTCTTCCTTTTTCTGTATTTATGCTCAGTGTTGCACAATTTGCACTTCTTTTTAATTGGCTGGCTGAAGGGGACATAAAACAAAAATTATCATCATTTATTAAAAATAAAACCGCTGTTATTTTTTCATTATTGTTCTTAATGCATATCGTAGGACTGCTCTATACCTCTGATTTTAATTATGCTTTTAAAGATATCAGAACTAAAATACCTCTTTTGTTATTACCACTCATTTTAGCAACCACAAAACCCCTTAATAAAGATGAAATAAAAATTATTTTTTCTTTTTTTATAGCTGCTGTTGTTGTAGCCACCGGTATTACCACTGTTTATTATTTAACCAACATGGTGAGCGACATCAGAGAAACATCTCTGTTTATTTCACACATACGTTTTAGCTTAATGATTTGTCTTAGTATTATCCTTCTGATAGAGCCATTAATCGAAAATAAACCCTCAAAAATAACCCTCGTTTCTTCTGCGCTTTTAATTATATGGCTCATAGTTTTTCTGCTTCTTTTCGAATCGGTGACAGGTTTATCGGTATTGTGTCTGCTTTTAATTTTTTTTCTGTTCAGAATATTGTTTAAAAAAGTTAACATATATTACAAAATAATCTCATTAATTGCAATACTTACATTGTTTACGGGCTCTTATTTATACCTTTCAAAAGTTATTGATGAGTATTATCATAAAAATCTGATTGACTTTTCGGGGCTTGAGCCCTTTACCTCACGCGGCAACCCGTATACGCACGATACCACCTCTTTTCAATCGGAAAATGGGCATCTGATTTGGATATATATTTCAAAAGAAGAACTTGAGGAAGAATGGAACAAAAGAAGTGAGCTCGATTTTAATGGCTTAGATGGGAAAAATCAATATTTACAGTTTACACTAATCAGGTATCTGGCTTCGAAAGGGTTGCGTAAAGATGGCGATGCCCT
>CAZVOS010000149.1:0-6747 GCA_964628845.1 uncultured Bacteroidales bacterium
CAAATCTACTTTTATTTATACTTAGCTGAAGACAAAGCAAGTAAACAAAATTTTAGAGTATCTCTTGACATCGTAAAAAAAGATCTCGACCTTAACCCAGAATATGTTGAATCTTTGATTTTAAGTGCTAGAATAAAAATCGATTTAAAAGATTATGAAAGTGCAGCTTCTGATTTAATGAAAGCGATGGGTTTAGAACCTGAAAATGGAGCAATATACTTCGAATTGGGGTATATCAATTATCAAAAAGGCAAATACCCTAAAGCCTTAGAATATTATGATTTGGCTATAGAAAAAGGATTTTCAGATTCCAATTGTTATGATAACAGAGGTTTAACAAAACAAAGGTTAGATAAACACAAAGAGTCCTTAGAGGATTTTAAGATGGCTATATCGTTAGATTTTCGTGGGAGTTTAAGGTGTAATAAATACTTTTATAATCTTGGCAGAGCTCATTTTTTTTGTGGAAACTACATTGAGGCAATATTTGCTTTAATAAAAATAATTAAACATGGTTATGATGAAAATGAAGACCATTTTACAAATTCACTTTTTGATGACAATGCGTTTTATATAATTATGGATTCTATTGAAGAACTGTATAAGATAACCGATGCGAATGATTATAAAACATATTTTATTATTGGGAAAACCCTTGTAAAAATAAAAGAATATAAAGACGCTATTGTTAATTTGGATAAGGTTATTAATATAAAACCCGATTTTGTTGATGCTTATTTTTTTAGAGGTATATCAAGGACTGTAATGAGGGAATTTGAGAAAGCATACTACGACTTTAAGGAAGCTTACATTAAGGGAATGGAAAACTCCATTGAATTCATGGAACATTGTGCTGAACAGTCAAAAAACAATACTATTATCAAAGAATTTAACAAAACATTTTTAGAGCAATGCAAAGCATATAAAGAGAAAGAAAAACAATGGGAAAGTTTTTATGATTTTTGAAGAAATAATGACTTTATTAACATTTAGAGTTTATATATATGAAATGCCCGAGATGTAATAGTTTTATCGAAAATAAAAAACGCTGTAATTGTGGCTATTCAGTAAATGCTATTGAAATGTCTGAAAGATTCTATTATATTGACAATTACTTGTATCAGGGTAATTTGAAAGCAGCCCTCAACAATGAATTATTAGAAAAATATAATATTAATGTTGTTTTTACCTTACTCACACAGAAAAAAATAAATGCATTAGGTCTCCCTAACTGGCATATTGACGCAAGTACAGTAGAGCACCATCTCGTTTTCGATATTATGGATAATGTGGTACAGAAAGATTTCGTACTTAAAGAGCAGGTCAAACTTTGGAAAACGCTTTTTTCTGAAACTATAAGTTTTATACAAAAAACCAAAAATGTATTAATTCATTGTAATGCAGGACTTTCGAGGAGTGCTATTGCTGTTATAAATATTTATTCAATATTGCACAACTTAAGTTATGAGGAAGCTCATCAGGCAATTAATAAAGAATTCCCTAAGTTAAGAAAGGGCAACCCCGAAATTATAAAGTTATTAGAAAAACAAAAATACTGACAAACATGAAAAATTATAAAATCCTTTTCTTAATCATTTTTTTAATACTTTTTTTATCAGTTATTATAACCCGTTTTGGAGCTATCCATTATCAAAGGGGAAATTTTGATGAATTCGGTATTGAAACACTGGGAAAAATGAATCAGAGTATTTATGATATCTTAATCTTTCCCACATATAATATTTTATATTATGGTTTGAACGTACATATCAAGGGAGGAGGGCTTTTTTATTGGTCAATTATAATATTTAATTCCTTATTCCAAAGCTTGGTATTTACTGGATTAATTGTATTTATAAGAACAAAATTCAAAAAAACATGATATCCCAAGCAAACAGAAAAATTAAAGCCCTCAGGTGTTTAAAAAAAGGAATACGTTGTATTGAAGATAAATACTATTTTTTTGCTTACCCCTACTTTGAAAAAGCTATTGAGCTTGACCCCGAATGTGCTGAAGCTTACTTTCAAAAGGCATTGCTTTTAGTTTCTTTTGAATCGTATTATAAAGATGAAATATATGATGAAATTGTAAGTGATTTCAATAAAGCTATTGAACTTAAGCCAAAATATTCTGATGTTTACTATTATAAAGGGCTGTTTGAATATAAAACTAAGCAATTTAATTTGGCGGTATTAGATTTTGAAGCAGCTCTAAAATTAAATTACACACATCCCGATATCTATAAATATAATGGTTTATCACATCTAAATTTAAAAAATTATACGGATGCCATTGAAAATTTCAACTCTATATGTGAAAACATGACTGATGAAACCTATAGTTATTGTTACTTATACAGAGGAATTTCATATTATTATCTGAACAATTTTGAGTTGGCTATTGAAGATTTTAGAAAAATAATAGCTAAGCATTCAAAACTTGATTATGCTTATTTCTACTGCGGACTAAGTGAGTTAAAACTTAAAAATTTTTACAAAGCAATCATAGAATTTAAAAATACTTTAAAAGTAAACCCATATTATAATAACGCTTATTTATATTTAAGTCATATTAAATACCTGTTGCATGATTATAAAGAGGTAGTAAATGAAATGATGAAGTTTATTGAAATTAAAATTAAAATTTTTGAAATTAGGTCTTTTAAGTTAGATTATAAAAATCCCGAATTTTATCTTAATGATAATTGTGATGCTATTTGTGATTTTTATGATGCCGAATTAAATAAAAACGAAAATGACTATTTATTACATTTTTTGAAAGGTATATGGAAATTTTATAAAAACAGACATATCTTTTTATATAGCGATTTTAGCGATTTTAAGAAGTCAATACAGCTTAAACCTGATTTTGAACTTGCTTACCTTTATATAGGTATTAATAGTCTATTAAAAGAAGACCATATGTATTATTTTAAGAAAGCTATAGAAATAAATCCTAAAAATCCAATTAGCTATTGTTTATTAAATGATAAAAGAAAAAAATAATTTAAAAAATCTTTTAAGCAATAATATAAATTTGCATTTTATTAAATATTACCCATAAAAACATAAAAAATGACCATTCAAAATAGGCATACAAACAAATCAATAGCAGAAGACACTCTAAAAGTGCTGGATTGTGGCTATTATGTTACACCCTATGGTAAAAGAATTGATATAAGCACAGCACAAGAATTTGCTGAAAATAATACCATCTTATACACTCCTGAAGATTCAGACAGATTAATACGAAAACGGATATCCCAACCATTAGATACACCAACAGATATAAGTGTAACAGATGAAACTACACTGAATGCAGTAAGACGGCTGATAAAAGAGGGATATACTGACTGTGTGTGTTTAAATTTTGCTTCAGCAAAAAATCCCGGTGGTGGTTTTCTGGGAGGTAGTCAGGCACAAGAAGAAAGCATTGCAAGGGCTACAGGATTGTACTATTGTCTGTTGCAAGCAAAACCGTATTATTATAAAAACCAAAATTTTAAATCATTTTTTTATACTGATAATATCATTTACAGCCCTGGTGTACCCATTATAAAAGATGAAGAAGGTAACTTTTTAGATGAATTAATGACAACAGCAATAATAACAGCTCCAGCCGTAAATGCAGGCGTTGTAAAACAAAGAGAAGCTGAAAGGACAGATGAAATAGAGCCAGCTATGAAAAGACGCATTGAAAAGGTTCTTACTATAGCTTTGGCAAACAAACATTCCTGTATTGTATTAGGGGCTTGGGGTTGTGGGGTTTTTCAGAACGAGCCCGAAGTGATTGCAAAATGTTTTAAAGATGTAATAGAGAGTACATTTAAGAATGAATTTCAGAAGATAGAATTTGCCATATTTTCAAGACAGGAAAAATATATAAAGCCGTTTTATCGGGAGTTTGGGAAATAGAACAAATAATTAAACCTTATACCAAACCGCTAACAAGATGACGAAGGTAAGAAGGTATAGGGTTTAATAAGTTGTGTCTTATTTACCTGTTTCCTTTTCTATTGAAGCCAATTCCTCTTCAAATAATGGAGCAGCTTTGTCAAATTGTCCTGTGTTGAAATAAGACATGGCTTTATCAAGATTCAATATTCTTTTTATAACACTACTTTTAATTGTTTTTACCACACACTCCAGTCAAACTCCAGACTTTCCGTCCTACTTGTTGGTTTCTAAGTTCTTTAGTGAGTTTTCCTCTTCTTAAAACTTTATATGCCTTTTCACTTCTCTAAATACTGTTTCAAAATCAGGCAAATCATGTATCTGAGAAGCAAGTTTGTTTATCCAATCTCGCTTAAATGATTTTTCTTTGATTAGTACTTTTTCAACAAATTGATTGGGGTTATGTCCTTTTCGGCTAGCTTTGTTTTTAAACGATAAAATATCAACAAACAAACCCTCAATCTCTGTTAAGAACCAAAAATCATATAAATCTCTGGGCTCCATCCTTCCCATTAATGCAGTCATTTTTTCAATTAAAACTTCATCAAGGGAATAACATTTCAAGAAGAACTCATTCTCCAAATCAGAATAATTTCTAAAAATACTTCTTCTTTCAACTGCTGTTTCCAATACTTCTCCCCTTGTAATGTCAATCTTCAAATCTCTACTACCCATATTACCCCTTAATGGACCTGCATAATTAATGTATAATTGAGGACTGCCTGATGCATAAACCGCCCACTTATTGTCAGGCAACTGTAAATCTATATTTGCTTCTTCTTTAACAAAAACAAACACTTTTTTAAATTCTTCTTTAATTTGTTCATTTTTGATACTTTCGTCATTTAGTGTAAAATCTAAATCTTCTGAGAATCTATAGTCTGGGAAATATGCTTTCTTTAGAACGGTTCCACCTTTAAACACTAATGATTCAAAGAGAGTTTTATTTTCTGAAATCCCATACAAAACCCAAGAAACAATATAATCCTTTTCAATTTGTTGGTTATTAATTTTGTTTATTGTAGCCACTTTATTAATTTCTTTCGGTAGAATCATTTCTAAGAATATATTGGTAAAAGAATTGAATTATTATCGATGTTTTGTTGAATTGCCCAACGAAAAATTGTTTTCCCCTCTTTAGGATAATCAGGTTCAAGTAATACAAAGGAGTTGCTTCTCATGCTTTGCAAAATCTCTATTATGGGCGTTTCAATTTTCAAAAGTTCTAGTATAAAACCTAAACGTTTTATTACTGCTTGCGAATTAAATTTTATTGTGTAATCAAGTAGTTTTTGGAAATCAATATTTTCTTTAGCTTTAAAAATAGCTTTGGTAATTTCTGTAATACCACCAGCATATTTAGGTTTAAAAAGGCAATCAATGATAGTCTTTTCTAAATCGGAACAATACACTTTATTATAACTATCTATCCATGTTTTTTTACTCCCAAAAAAGTGCATTTTATTATGATAAATAAACTGAAACGCCACCTCTTTTACTTTTAGTACCGATGGTTTTATTTGTTTATTAACAACAACTTGTTCTCTTAACCCTGCTTGAGTTGTTAAACTAAGTAATTGTAATGCAGAAAAATAACCAATATAATAATCAGTATAGCCAACAATATATTGAGCTAATAAATGCCAGTCGGGCATAAATGTTTCGGAAGCTTGCTCATAAGGTATCACATAATAAAGACCTTCTTTTACACGCATTAAAAGTCCACGTTTTGTCATATCGCTCAACAATTTTTTAACAGCACCTCTATTTGAGTTCTTTAAAATGTTATAAGCAGTTTCAATACTGAAACAAAGCAGATTTTTTTCATGAAGCTCTTTAAGCAGGAAAGAAGCTTGATATGAAATATTTTTATTATTTAAAGTCATACAGTGAGTTTTTAACTTTCTACAAAGATACAAAAGATAAATTTATTATACATAATCAAAGATATAATAAAACATAACATATATCTGAGCAAAATTTATTATCTTTAAAACATAAAATATCTAATATTTATTTCCTATGAATAAATTAAGTGCAGAAGATTATTTTAAAAAAGCTTTAAAAAATATCGAAAAAGAAGATTTTAAACATTCGTTATATTATTTAAATAAAGTTATAAAATTAAATCCAAAATATGCAAAAGCTTATATCCACAGAGCTTACATTAAAGAACAAAACTTTAATATTAAAGCGAGTATAAGTGATTTAACGAGAGCAATTATATTAAATAAAAATGCAGAAATATTTTTAAAAAGAGGAAAACTTTTTCTTAGTTTAAAAGAATATAAAAAAGCCATTCGTGATTTTTCATCTGCCATTAAACTTAAGCCAAAATATGCACAAGCATATTTAAACAGGGGCTGGACATACAATATTCTTATGAAAAAAAAAGAAGCTAAACACGATTTTAATAAAGCAGCCGAACTCGATTATTTATTTATAAAATTAAATAATGAAAATAATGCTGATAAAAATTATTCTATTGATAAGACAAGAAAAAATGTTTATTGCTATTATTTAAAAAAAGATGATAGTTACTTTTACGACAAAGCCGAAAGAGAATTTTTTTATAAAGATTATATTGGTTGTATTTATTTTCTTAACTATTTTTTAAACTCTAATCCTAAATATTTTAACGGATACCACCTTAGAGGACTTGCAAAACTAGAATTAAAAAAATATAAGGAAGCCATACTGGATTTTGATTATGCTATAAAACTAAACCCAATAAAAGCGACATATTACACGAACAGAGGTTTGGCAAATTATTTAGATAAAAATTTTAAAGAT
>CAZVOS010000150.1:0-6741 GCA_964628845.1 uncultured Bacteroidales bacterium
ATAATATATCGCTTATTTTACCTTGATTACGAAAAAATATAAATTTAGAACAGCACTTTATTTTTTTCTTATATCGATTTTTTTTATAATTTTGAATATAAACCATTCAAAATCTTGTAAAAATGAAAAACATTTTATTCACTTTTTTATTTTTAGGACTCATTGTGATGGCCCAATCACAACAAATTACATTTTTAAAAACATACAACATAGGCGATGATGCATATGGGCGTTGTGTAAGGCAGCTCTCTGATGGTTCTTACATAGTTTCTGGTTATGTATATCATGACAATCCTGGTCAGTCTGATGCTCTGTTGCTCAAGGCAGACATTTATGGTGATACCACATGGACAAGGCAATATGGAGGCAATGGCCAATACGATGACCAAGAAGCTAACAGTGTGCAGGTCTTTGGCAACGGATTTATTTTTACTGGAGTCGATTGGGAGACAAGTAGTTCTTTTGGATTGTATAACGTCAAGACTGACATTTTCGGAATTCCTGCATGGGAGCATACACACCGTTATTCGTTAGATATGAATGGGGCCGATATTGCTCTTACGACTGATGGAGGGTTTGCCACGGCAGGATTTCATGGCTTTTATGGGTATTATTCACATATTTGGCTTAGCCGTTTCAACAGTAGCGGTGATACTTTATGGACACGTAACTTTAATTATTTTACTTCAATGGCTGTACATTCGCTTAAAGCTTGCAATACAATTCATGGCTCAGGTTTTATTATAGCAGGTACCATAGAAGAAAACAACCAGGATGATGCATATCTTATCAAGACAGATAATAACGGCGACACCTTATGGACTGCCTGCTACGGCGGAACTGGAGATGAAAACGCTTACTGCGTTGAGCAAACTACCGATGGGGGTTATATACTGCTTGGCACACAGTTAAGTGGAACAGGTTATTATGATATTTATTGTGTAAAAACAACTGCCACAGGTACAGTACAATGGGAAAAGAATTACGGGCTTTCAAACAAGGATGAAAGGGGACGTTATATAGTACAAACTTCGGATAACAATTATGTTATTGCAGGATATCAATACACTTCATCGTCCAATAAAGATGATATTCTGCTCATAAAAATAAACAATCTGGGTGATACAATATGGACACGTGTAATAGGTACTTCGGCAGACGACAGGGCATACTGCTTAGCAGAAACATCTGAAGGGGGATTTATTATCACTGGAAATACTGTGGTTGGAGGCAACAATGTTGTACTTTTAATTAAAACCGATAGTAATGGGCATTACTTCACAGCAGGAACTACGGAAAACGAAAACATAAATACAAAAGTTTCAATATTTCCTAACCCTATTTCTATAGGAAGCACCCTTTCAGTTCAAATCTCCTTTCCTGTTCATTCAACTAAGGTCAGAATATTTGATGTTTTTGGGCGACAAGTGAAGAGTGTTTTATCTTCATCTGATAATATCCTCATAAATACAAATACACTTATCAAAGGTGTTTATTGGGTTGAAGTAATTATTAATAACTTACATTATTCAACTAACAAGATAATAATTCAGTAAATATTCTATTAATTGTGGAAATTTTTCTATGAGACATTTTGCTTAAAAAGAGAACTTAATAAAGTACCAATTTAAGATTTGTAACTTTACGCGTTGTTCTGTGTGTGATGCATAAAATGTAAACACCTTTATTAATTGCACTAACAGTCAACTGCTTAGTAAAATTCTGAGAAAGCACCTTTTTGCCTGTAGTATTATAAATATCAATCCAATACTCTTTCTCATTAATCGTTTCGAGAGAGGATATATGAATAGTTTCATTTGCTGGATTTGGATACAAGTTAAAGAGATTTTGTTCTTTTTCTTGTTCTTTTACTGAAATCAGACCTGGTTCTTTGCCCATATACAGATTTAATCCACCTGAGAAATTGCCTATAAGCATATCCAAAAAACCATCACTGTTAATATCTGCAACACTTACAGCTGTTCTTGTCCCTTCATAAATAAGCAGGAGCTGTTCTTCTTTAAGCGTGAAATTACCGTTAAGATTATTATCAATATTGTCATAATAATATATTTTCCCCGACTCAGAACCCACAAAGAGTTTAAAATTACCCAAAGAATCTTTAAAGAAACAAGGCACACTATTGCCATAATTGGACAGATAAATATCTTTTACATCTACTCCTCCTAATGTATCAGTAATGAGTGTAAATATTGGATTGCTTACAGTACCCGTATTCTGATAATAATGTAAACGACCTGTTCTGTTTCCAATAACTATATCTAGTAAAGAATCTCTATTAAGGTCAAGCAATTGAGGGGTGCTGTACCTGCCTACATCAATACCCTGATAATTACTCACCGGGCTGGCAAATAAAACAGGATTACCAACACCTGCAATATTTTCAAAATAATGTAAAGTGCCATTGTCTTCACCAATGAGCATATCTGAGTCGCCGTCACCATCAATATCGCCAAATGCCGGATATACTGCCTTAAGTTGCATGGCTTCAATACCTGCAAAATCCTCAGTTATTAAAATAAACTCGGGACTTGAAGCTGTACCCTGATTAGAATAATGAGATATGTTTGAAATAAAAGAAGAATACAAGAACCCATCTTCATAATAGGAAGTATCTCTATAGCCATAGTTTGACACGAACAAATCACTTGCTGCAGTACCTCCGTTAAAATTATAGAACACTGGGTATGCACCTGTACCTACATCAATCATCATATCCTGAAAGAAGTTTTTTTTCTGTAATTCAAAAACTGGTTCAGAAAATGTGCCTGTATTTTTATAAAACCATATACTTTTTTTGCTTTCAGTCAATAAGGGGTTGGCATCATAAGGAGAAACCAAAATGTCTTTTTTACCATCATTATCTACATCAATTAATGAAGGCAAGGGCATCGAATACAATTGAACAGGAACATTATTAGAAGGGAAATCTATGTGGGTGTTAGTTATATGAGCTTCCTGTAATGTGCCTCCATTATAAGTAGCAATTAAATTTGCAAAGTCTGTATCTCCTATAAGTAAATCTTTCATTCCATTATTATCTAAATCAAGTACTAATATAGTGGAACCGACATGTAAGATGTCCTTGTTATTTTTTTCTTCTTTACTGAAAGGGCAAGTGATATTTAATGTCAAATCGGCTGAATTTTCACTTTCATAAAAATTACCCCAGCAATGGTGAGTGCGTTCAAAATCGAGACTGTCGCAGTGGCCATATTTAATAAAGGAAAGATTGGTATGTAAGTTGAGATAAGAGCCGAGTATATGAAACACAAGTATATCGGGGCATCCATCGCCATTAACATCAGCAATAGCCGGTAATTCGACTTCGGAGACATATAAATTCAGATAATTATCATATTGTAATGAGTTTAAAACATTGGTCATCTTTGTAAATTTCAATCCATTCTGAGGGTCAGAATCGTTTCTGTAAACACTCATCCCACCTGTTAAATAAGTAAAAATATCTTCTTTTCCATCATTATTATAATCAACCAAAAAGAGCCAATCGTGAATGTATGGAAAGTATTTCTCATATTCGGGACTGTAAACATAATCAATCATGTTTGAAGTGCCATTATTAATGAATGTAAGCAATCTGTTACCTATTCTGTCGAGTACCACCATATCCTTAATACTGTCGAAGTTTAAATCAATTTCTGTAAACTGGCATGAATTAAGACCTCCTACCCAAGCATAATCAAGCACTTCACTTGCAGAGTTCTTTACAAGAATGTTAAAGGATTTTTCAAATCCGAAATCATGATATTGTGCATTCATAGAATAAATAGTAACAATAGAAAGCCACAATAACAAAGAATATTTACGCATTTTAATTGTTTTTCACAAATTTAACGAATTTTTGATAAAAAAAATAATTTTATCTTTTATATGTAATTTAATTTTTATATAATTGCCAATTATAAATTTAACAAAGACATAAATTTTAAAACATAAATATCATGGAAAATATAGAATGGTCAAAATTACCTTTCGGTTATTTTAAAACCGATTATAATGTACGTTGTTACTATAAAGATGGTGCTTGGGGTCAGTTAGAAATCTCCTCATCAGAAATCATTAATATGCACATGGCAGCAACCTGTTTGCACTATGGGCAGGAAGCATTTGAAGGGATGAAAGCGTTTAGGGGTGTTGATGGTAAAATCCGTTTATTTCGCTGGGAAGAGAATGCCAAGCGTATGCAGAGGTCGGCACAGGGCATACTGATGGCAGAAGTGCCAACTGAAATTTTTAAAGAAGCCGTACTAAAAGCTGTGAAACTTAACGAGAAGTATGTACCCCCTTATGGCACTGGCGCATCGCTTTACATCCGCCCATTATTGATAGGCACAGGAGTTCAGGTAGGTGTTAAGCCTGCCAAAGAGTATATGTTTATGGTTTTTGTTGGGCCAGTAGGTCCTTATTTCAAGGAGGGTTTTAATCCTGTCAGCATGCAGGTGGTAAAAGATTTCGACAGGGCAGCTCCTCTTGGCACAGGCAACATAAAAGTAGGTGGTAATTATGCAGGCAGCTTGCGAGCTTCAGAGAGGTCGCATGCCGAGGGCTTTGCTTCGGTCATATTCCTCGATGCCAAAGAAAAAATGTATATAGATGAATGTGGCCCTGCCAATTTCTTCGGTATTAAAAACAACTCCTATATCACTCCAAAATCAAATTCAATTCTCCCATCTATCACCAATATGAGTCTTATGGAACTCGCCAAATCATTAGGCATGTCAGTTGAAAGAAGACCAATTTCTTTGGAAGAAGTAGAATCGTTTGAAGAAGCCGGTGCCTGCGGTACTGCTGCTGTTATTTCGCCCATTAAAAAAATTGTTGACAGAGAAACAGGAAAAGTATTCGAATTTTGTAAAGATGGCCATGTAGGCCCTGTGTCGCTTAAACTTTATAAGAAATTACAAGCCATTCAGTATGGCGAAGAACCCGATACATTTGGATGGACAGAAATTATTGATTAAGTTGTTTTTTCTTAATTTTTCGTTTATTCTTTTTCGTCTTATCTCTTGCATTTAAAGCATCATCATCTCTAATAATAAAATTAATAAAAACATTAAAGTCATTTTGACTTATTAAACGTTTTTCTTCAATATTTAATATGGTTTTAAGCGGAAATTTATAGTTTAGTTTGATAAGTAATTGATAATAACTATTTAAAGAAATGTCTGGTTTTTTTAGTTTGAATGGTGTACTATTCTCATTATCCTTATTTTGAACCAGCCATGGAAGCAGAAAATCATCATTGCCAAAATAACGTTTAAGCAAAACTTTTCTGCTGGGCAAACTCTTTTCGTTTGACCACCATGAATTTTCTACTTTTTCCATAGCATCAAAGGTTTCATCATATGTTTTTACAGCAACTAAAGTATCCATAGTCCAATTGATATATTTTGTCATGGCTTCTTCATAGAACAATTCACTTTTTAAAGCATAAACAGCCAAATGAACCCCCAGCAGGTTTGAGAACAAATCCTCTGGCGAAAAACTAGAATAACGTTCAGGAAGTAAAGGAATGTATGATGCACCAAACCATGTTGAAATCTCGTGCCACAAAGATAAATCGTAAGCAATTTTAGCAGCTAATTGATACGCAATAATGGTATCAATATCATTTGTATTTATAAAATGCAATTTCTTTTCTCCACCTTCATTACCTAAATTAAAAATGTCCCAATTGTTTTTTCTGATATTGTTATGAATTAGACAATACAGAAAAGCTGTCCAATCAGCACAATCGCGCAAATGAGCAATATCAATAAAACCCCCTCTGTGTGTGTAAATAATCCCATTCCCCTCTTCCCTTCCCCCTAAATAAGAATGCTTTCCTAATTCAGAAACAGAAATAATATCCGTTCTTTTAGCAAAAGCTACTCCGCCATAAGTCAGTTCTGTGCCAAAAGTACAACAGGTACGAATTATCCTTGGGAGATGCTTTGACAAATCTTTTTCAGGAAATTGTGGTGGTCTCGACTGTAAAATTAAACTCGGATTTAATAAAAAATAAATACAAGCAAAATATTTAATAATATGCTTTAAAAATTTATACATTGAAGGACATCTAATGTAAATGAGCCAACAAATATAGTTTTAATAAATTTACTTTTTTAAAAATGGATTATTTAATTTCTTCTGCCCATAAATATCCATATGTAATACAGCAAAGTAGCCAGTGAAGCAAGTGCAGCCACTACATAGGTAGATGCAGCCCATTTTAATGCATTGGCTGCTTTAGCATGCTCCTGTCCTGATGTTAAACCGGAATTGTTGATCCATGCCAATGCGCGGCGGGAAGCATCAAATTCAACAGGTAATGTGATAAAACTGAATAATGTTGTAGTGGCAAATAATATGATACCTATAAGCAATAATGCTGGAAAAGTATTAACGAATATAATCCCTGCCAGAAGTACCCATTGAATTATGTTCGAAGAGAAGCTAACTACGGGCACCAATGCTGAACGGAGCTTAAGGAAGCTGTATGCTTTGGCATGCTGTATGGCATGACCGCATTCGTGTGCAGCTACAGCAGCAGCAGCAACACTTCTGCCACTATAAACGTCAGGACTTAAATTAACAGTTTTATTCAAAGGGTTGTAATGGTCGGATAATTTACCAGGTACAGACGTAATTTTAACATCAAAGATATTGTTTTCGTGCAGCATACGCTCTGCCACTTCACTTCCAGACAAACCGCTTCTT
>CAZVOS010000151.1:0-6740 GCA_964628845.1 uncultured Bacteroidales bacterium
TTTGTAAAAAATGCTGTGAATGAAACATTAAAATAAATATTAAGCTTCAAATATCATGTTTTTTTACTTTTTTGAAGGTATTTTATTGGGAATAACAGTAGCTTTTATTATTGGTCCTGTTTTCTTTACTATTATACAAACCAGTATTTACAGAGGATTCAAAGCCGGTGTTTTTCTCTCTTTTGGTGTCATGCTCAGCGATTTAACACTTATTGTTCTGAGCTACATTGGTTTGCTGGAGCTTTTTAACAATATTTCTAATCAATTTACTATCGGTATCATTGGGGGGATTATTCTAATCATTTTCGGTATTGTTACATTCACCCGTAAACCTTCCTTAAAAAATAAAGATGCCAATCAAGACCTTAAAATAAAAAAACCCGGACCAATAACCTATATCACAAAAGGTTATTTTATGAATATCTTAAATCCCTTTTTGCTTATTTTCTGGATTACGGTAATAAGCGTTTTTTCATCAAAAGAAAACATTTCTCAGAGTCATATTATTCTGTTTTTTTCAGGAACACTTTCAACTATTTTCATTACCGATGTCATTAAATGTTATATTGCTAAAAAAATTAAAAGGTTCATTACAGAAATTACACTTTTATGGATTAACCGCTTCGTAGGGATTATTCTTATATGTTTTGGATTTGTCCTCATTTTTAAAGTCATTTTTCTTAACAATATTGTTTAAATTTTTGTCATTATAAAAAAGTATAAAATTTAATTCTTTTCTATTATTAAAAAATTATAAATTTGCACATAGTATAAATTTTCAAGATTTTACGTTAATAAATACATCAATATAATTTTTAGAAAATGAAAAAAACAATTATTCAGATTGCGCTTACAATAGCTATTATTGTACTGGCTTATTTTGTTTATGAAAGCATCATGCAACCCATACGCTTTAACAAAGAAAAAGCCATACGCGATGCCAAAGTTATTGAAAGGTTAAAAGATATTCGTACAGCACAGGTTTCTTACAAATCTGTTCATAATGAATATGCTGCTGATTTCGAAAAACTTACCGATTTTTTAAAAAACGGTCAATTTCCAGTTGTCAGAAAAGAAGGTGATGAAGACGATTCAACGGCTATTATCATCAGGGATACTACCTATGTATCGGTTTTTGATTCTATCTTTAAAGATAAAGATATTAAATTTATCGACTCTATCCCTTACATCCCCTACGGAGAAGGAGAAAAATTTACGCTTAGAGCCGATAAAATTGAAAGAAGCCGCGTAATAATTCCTGTCTTTGAAGTCTTTGCCGCTAACGAACAGTTCCTAAAAGGACTAAAAACCAGCAATATGGTTGACCTTAAAGAAGGTTTAAAAGTGGGTTCTATGGATTCACCATCCATCGACGGCAACTGGGAATAATTATTTTATAATGCCCCATATTAATAAACGCACAGTCTTTTCTATTCCAGATTATAGCCCATCAACAACCCCCATTGATGCCATTATTCTGTTTGACGACCTTTCTGCCCATCTGGCTTTTGTTCAAAAGAATAAAGTTATGTGCATCCAAATATATGAACATAAAGATTTAAATA
Source organism: uncultured Bacteroidales bacterium (assembly GCA_964628845.1). Lineage (GTDB taxonomy): Bacteria > Bacteroidota > Bacteroidia > Bacteroidales > PXBB01 > JAKIYU01. The sequence goes on from CAZVOS010000151.1 coordinate 1,566, forward strand.
TTCATAATTTTTCAGAAAATGATTTAAATGCTTTTGCTCTGGATTTTCAAAACTTTTCAAGCTTAACATTGTTGTATAACTCTCCAAAAGATACTCTTATCCCCTCTCAAAGTTTCGACAAATCATTAGCCGAAAAATACATCACATTTATTTATCAATCTATAGAAAACGAGGTGCTTGCTTTTGATGACATTAAAAACCTCGACATCACACATGTCTATACTATTAAAAAACCATTTTTTAACTATTTTAAAACCCAATTCCCTCAGGTCGTTTTCAAAAATAAAAAGTCTTCACTTATAGAGCACTTTTCACAACATAATGAACAAAACGACAATGTTTATGTCAACACAAACAGCAATAGTTTCGATTGTGTAGTATTTAAAAAAAACAATCTTTTTCTGGCCAATACCTTTACCTATAATTCTGCTCAGAATTACATTTTTTATCTGATGCATGTGCTTATAAGCTTGAATCTGAATACAGAGACCATACATTTATACCTTTCAGGAAGTATCGAAGAAAAGAGTGCTATTTACGACTATATCTACAAATACATACGTCATATTCATTTTATCCAAAAGCCAAAACATATTGAATATGTATCTGAAGATATGCCCTTTCATTATTTTTTTAATTTATTAAATGTTTAAGTGAGAATTATCAGCGGATATTATAAAGGACGTAGAATTAGCCTTCCTTCTCATATACGAATAAGACCTACAACTGATTTTGCCAAAGAAAGTCTTTTCAATATCATTAATAATAAGAAAGATTTCGAAAATCTTGTCGTCCTCGACCTTTTTGCAGGCACAGGAAGCATATCTTACGAATTTATTTCAAGGGGAGTTAAAGAGGTTATTTGTGTGGAAAACAACTATAAATGTGTTGATTTTATCAAAATCAATATATCTCTTTTGAAAATAGATAATTTGAAACTTGTTCGCATGAGTGTTCATGAATTTCTTAAAATATGTACCAAAAAATTTGACATCATCTTTGCTGACCCTCCTTACGATATGGCTAATATTCCTTTGCTTGTCGAAAAGGTTAAATCACAGAACATTCTTAATGCAGGAGGTTTTTTTATTCTAGAACATTCATCAGCATATACGTTTTCTGAATTTGAAGGATTTTTAGAACAGCGGCATTACGGAAGTGTACATTTCAGTTTTTTCAGTTTTTAAAATGCTTATGTTAAACCATCCCGAACTCAATAATGAGCAAAAAATAATACTCCTCACAGCAAGTCAAATACTTACGGATGAGCATTTAATTATACTAAAATCACTGCTCGGGAACAATCCCGACTGGCATTTTATCGCATCATTTTCAGAAGCACATGGCACAGCCCCTCTGCTTTATAAGGCCTTGAATAAAAATTATTTCGCACAATTTGTGCCTGCAGATATTTTTAACCACTTAAAAAACATTTATTTTCAAACACAAGCCAAGAATTTACTGGCTTTATATGAACTTAAAAATGTATTATTGGCTTTCAATAAAGCAGGTATCGACACCATTCTTCTTAAAGGTATGGCTTCGGCTGAGTTTATTTATAAAGATGCAGGTTTAAGACCTATGGGAGATATTGATTTTATGGTTGAACCACATAAAATTCTTGATGCCGAGAAAATATTTTTCGATTTAGGTTTTATCAACACAGTGCCCTACAAGTCATTCAAACTGCGAACACTAAATATAAACACGCATCTTAATGCCTTCGTTAAAAATCATATAGCTTTTGAATTGCATCGCGACCTTTCAGCCATTCATCACATTTACCGCATACCACTCAATATAATTTGGGAAAATATCACAAAAACTTCAATAGATAATGTACCTATATATGTGCTAAATACGGATTTAAATATCATGTATCTGTCGCTTCATTCGGTACAGCACATGCTTAAGAAGAAAATCCGCCTGAACAGTTTTACCGATATTTCCGAACTCATTAAACAGGAAAAAGAAAACATTGACTGGGAAAAAATTATACACAAGTCAAAACAGTTTAATATTTCAATACCCGTTTATAAATCCTTGGATCTTTGTAAGGAATTTCTCAATACTCCGGTGCCTTTATATGTAACAGAAAAATTAAAAAAAGAAAACATAAGCTTAGAACAAGAATTTCTTTTAATGCTTAACAATCAGACCGAAAAAATAAAATTTAAAGCCCCCTCCGATTATATCAAAAAAATTGTTAAAATTGAAGGGCTTACTAATAAACTGAAATATATGTGGACTGAGCTCTTCCCCTCTAAAGATTATATAATTTATCATTACAATTTGAAAAATAAAAAAATATTTGTTTTTTACTATTTTATTCAATTTTACAGGCAGGCAATTAAATCTTTTAAAAATATTTTTCACTTATAAAAAGTAAATATTTGTTTATTTTATTAAGTACTTTTAAAAAAAGATATAATCATTATTATTTACAAACATTCAAAAAAAAATTGTAAACTTGTATGTTTATTGTTTTCAATTTAAATAACTATAAAAAATACGTCCTATGAAATCAGTTTTATTTAAATCATCTATTGTTTTAATGCTTGTTTTGGCAGTTGTGTTATTCAACAGTTGTAAAGCATGCAAAAACCGTAAAGCTGAAAAAGAAGAAGCCAAAAAACTGGAAGCCGAATGTCTGACAAAATGTGAGCAAAAGCCAGACCCAGGAATGTGTAAAGCATATTTTCCAAAATACTATTACGATAAGATAGAAGGAAAGTGTAAAGAATTTATCTGGGGAGGATGTGATGGTGTAGTTCCATTTCAGACGCTTGAAGAATGCGAAAAATGTGATTGTAAAAACAAATAAAACCAGACAATGAGTTGTCCTATCAAACATGAGTGCGGTATAGCATTAATACGTCTTTTAAAACCACTGGAATATTATCTGGCAAAACATGGCACATCCCTCTATGGGCTAAACAAATTGTATCTGCTCATGGAAAAACAGCATAACAGGGGACAGGATGGAGCGGGCATGGCTTCTATTAAGTTCGACATGAAACCTGGACAAAAATACATGAACCGCATCAGGTCCAATTCAAATTCCCCTATCAAAGATATCTTTAATACTATTTACAACCAAATATATGATGCCGTTGGTACGAAAAAAGAAAGATTAAATGATGTTCAATGGATAAAAGAAAATAGTGACTATTATGGTGAATTATTTTTAGGTCATCTGCGTTATGGTACTTATGGCAAGAATAAAATTGAAAATTGTCATCCTTTTATCAGAGAAAATTACTGGATGTCCAAGAACCTTGTTATCGCAGGAAATTTTAATCTTACCAATGTTAAAGAACTTTTTGATAAACTTGTAAACATAGGCCAACACCCCATAGAGACATCAGATACTGTAACCATACTCGAAAAAATAGGGAGTTATCTCGATGAAGAAAACGAAGAACTCTATCGTTATTACAAAAACAAGGGTTACAGCAAAAAAGAAATATCCCCCTTTATAGCCGAGGACCTTGACATTCAAAAAATACTTTTACAAGCATCGCAAAGCTGGGACGGCGGTTATGTTATTGCTGGTATGCTCGGACATGGAGATGCCTTTGTGCTGAGAGACCCGCAGGGTATCCGCCCATGTTTTTATTATCACGACGATGAAGTTATTGTGGTGGCCTCCGAAAGACCTGTGATACAAACAGTATTCAATGTTCATGTCGAAAATATAAAAGAAATAAATCCTGGCAATGCTTTGATTATAAAAAAGAATGGTCAATTGGGAGAATATGCTTGCCATACTCAGGAAAAAATTACCCCTTGTTCTTTTGAAAGAATATATTTTTCGCGTGGTACCGACAAAGATATATATACGGAACGAAAAATGTTAGGCCGTCTTCTTGCCCCTGCCATACTAAAAGCCATTAACTACGACCTTGACAACACTGTTTTTTCTTACATACCCAATACTGCTGCATCTGCTTTTTACGGTTTAATAGAAGAACTTAATACATTTTTAAACAGCGTAAAAAAAGATTTGATTTTAAATCATGCCCATAATCTGACGCCTGAAAAAATTGAAGAAATACTTAGTAAAAAAGTCCATATGGAAAAAGTGGCCGTTAAAGATGCCAAACTACGTACATTTATTACAGAAGACACTAATAGAGACGACCTTGTGGCACACGTGTACGACGTTACTTATGGCATTGTACGCGATGGTGTCGATACCCTTGTGGTTATTGACGATTCTATTGTTCGAGGCACAACCCTTAAACAAAGTATTATTAAGATGCTAGACAGATTAAACCCTAAATCCATAATCATTGCCTCTTCTGCACCTCAAATACGTTATCCTGATTGTTATGGCATAGATATGGCCAAACTTGGCGATTTTATTGCCTTTAAAGCTGCTATTGAATTACTCAAAAACACCCATCAGGAAAATATAATAAATGAAGTGTACCGCAAATGTAAACAACAAGAAAATCTGCATCCATCCGAAATGAAAAATTACGTGAAAGAAATTTATGATGCCCTTAAAACAAGTCAGATATCTGAAAAAATAGCAAGCATGGTAACTTCAAAAGATATTAATGCACAAGTTAAAATTATTTATCAAACTATCGAAGACCTCCATACTGCCTGCCCAAATCATAAGGGCGACTGGTATTTTACTGGCAATTATCCCACACCGGGCGGGATAAGAGTGGTTAATACAGCATTTATTAATTACATCAAAGGCAAAGAAGAACGGGCCTATTAAAACATGAAATAAAAATAAGTATTTATTTTTCGTTTTGCAATGATGTATATCCGAAAATTATTTCTGTATATTTTTCTGACTGTCTTTTTTTTGCTGTCATTTCTTTTTTAGCCATAATTACCTAACTTTCACTAGGTTTTTATACACTATAAAAAAACGCAATATATAAAAAACTATATTAATGCCGTTGCAGGTGTTGTGGTTCTTTTTAAGCCAGTTACGGAAAGACTCTGGATTTTCAAAATATAAATGTTCTTTATTTTCTTTTTTTACATTGTTTTTTTTTGATAATTTTTACATTGTTTTTCTTTTTGACGTTTCCATGTCCTAACGGACGATGGAAAGTCTTATAAATACTTTTCATCGTGGCAAAGCCACATGGAAACGTTAAAAATGTCCATTACTCCAAGATGTAGTTTTTCTCGAAATTTATGAAAATC
>CAZVOS010000152.1:0-6740 GCA_964628845.1 uncultured Bacteroidales bacterium
CATATCAGAGAAGTTTTGAGTTGAACTACCCAAAACTGTTCCTGGAGCAGTAGTAACAGCACCTGATGCAGCAGTTCCATTGCCATTAGAATTGTAAACGTTAAAAGTGACAGTGCCTGTAGTGCCATATTTCTCAGCAATCCAAACCATGCATCCTAATATTGTACAAGGAATATCAGAAATAAACTGTTGTACTTTAGCTTTATCACCATAACCATTAGGACCTGCAACATAACCAGTATCAGCGCCACCTGCCATTGTAGTATAAAAAGTAGGTGTTCCAGTCATAAAACTTGCTGGCATCAATGTATCACCTTTTGTAGCTTGAAAATTTCCAACAAGATTGTCCATTTTAATGGCAGTTCTTTGTTGGGCTTGTGCCATCGCTACAATAGCTGTAAGCAAGATAACAATTGTAAATTTTTTCATAATTTTAAAATTTAGTTAATAATTAATTTAATAATACTGCAAATATAAATAAAACTATTGTAACAAAATTATATTTTTTATAAAAAATGTTAACAATAAATTATATTTCTTAATCTAATTTTTTTTATTTTTGTCTAATTTTAAATAAAAAATTATTAATCATTTAAAGAAAAATTATGAAAAAATTTATTTTTACTTTTTTAATTTCGTTGTTCTTTACTGGTCTTATGGCTCAGCAGGAAGTCATTCAGTTAGCTACATTTGATGCTCCTTTCAGCATTCAAACTAATGCCAAAACAAACGACACACTCAATCCTCCTTCTGCATTACTACCTTGTTTTGATTCATTAACTGTTTATGGGGGTACATTTGGTTATGTAAGTGGTAGTAACAGCTTTTTAGATAAGGAAAAAGCCCAGAAGTACGTTAATCCTGGAAGTGGTACTATCTCAAGTGTGTTGATTTATGCATTGGCTAAATCTACAACAGGTACATCAACAATTAAGATTTATGACATCAATCCCACAACAAAAGCACCCAATACTTTGCTTGGGGAAAGTCAGCCAGTGGCTTTAACGGCTATCGTTGCACAGGGTTTAACACCCTATACTTTTACCACTCCTGTTAATTTTACAGGTGATTTTGCATGCAGTGTGGTTTTACCTACAGGAGCTACTGATACATTGGTTGTTGTTTCAACAAAAAACAATTGCTATTCAAACGATTCATTGACATGGGAAAAACAAGCTGATGATAATTGGTATTCTTTTGAGACACAATGGGGTTCAGGTGGTGTTGGAATTAAAATAGACATGGTGGTATTTCCTGTTGTACAGCTTATTGTAGGGCAAACAGCTATTGCAGAAGATAATTTAATGAGTATCTATCCAAATCCTGCTCAGGATTTTATTAATATAGCAGCCATCAACGGCATCGAAAAAGTTTCTATATATAATACAATGGGTCAGTTAGTGAAATTATATGAACCACAAAGTCCTATTATTAAGCTTGATATCAGTGATTTACAAAAAGGTATGTATTTTATGCAGGTACAAACAGTAAAAGGTATTGTTGCTAGAACTATTAATATTCAATAAAAAAATTGATATTTTAATATAGAAAAGAGGACGTTTTATTCAAAAGCGTCCTCTTTTTTATTTATTTTATAACTTGAGTTTTTCTCTTAATATTTTATACCCGTTTGAGCTTACTTTAAGTTTTTCTTTATTTTTAAGTATTGCCAGATAATTTTCCTTATCGTAATATTCGAGCCCTTGAATATAATTTATATTAACAATATATGAGCGGTGAATACGGACAAAGTTGTTGTTGTCGAGATTGTTTTCGTAGTATTTCATTGGTTTTTCTTTCAAAAAACTGTCATCTTGTGTATGAATAGAAACATAATCGCCCTGTGCTTCAATATAAATGATGTTTTCAGTAGGAATAACATGAATTTTATTGCCTGTTCTTACAGCAATGCGATGTAATTTTTCTTCAGTATTATTAATAGTTTGTATAAACATATTATTATCATGGGGCTTTCTTTTCTCTAATGTTTCAAGGACTTTGAGAATGGCTTTACTGAAGCGTTCTTTAGAGAATGGTTTAAGCAGGTAATCGATAGCATTTACTTCGAAAGCTTTAATAGCATATTGGTCGTATGCTGTAGTGAATATCACAGCAGGTTTATGCTCAATAAGTTCGAGCACTTCAAAGCCATTGAGCCGTGGCATTTGAATATCCAGGAAAATAATATCCGGTTTTAGTTCATTGATGGCTTTAACTCCTGAGAAACCATCAGAAAGTTCAGCAATGATATGGATGTTGTTAAAATCCATAAGGTAGTTTTTAATGATGTTTCTAGCTGGCTCTTCGTCTTCAATGATTAGAGTATTCCATTTCATAATTATTAATTTTGAGGGATAAGCAGTTGAACTTCAAAACGATTATCTGTTTTGTTTACTTTTAATAGTTCTGTATTCTGGTACATTATTCTAAGGCGTTCTTTGATGTTTCTCAAGCCAATGCCAGCACTTTTAAATGACGTGGCCGTTTTTTCGTAGTTATTGCTGATAGAAATATTAAGGGTTTCGGGTGTGGTATTAATAGTTGTAATAATATTTATAGGTGTTGTGCTTTCGTAAACACCATGTTTAATGGCATTTTCGTATAATGGTTGGAGGATGAGCATTGGGATTTCTTTGTTATGTGCATCGGGAGATAGATTGAATTCAAAATTCAGTTTAGCTCCAAACCTGATTTTTTCTATTTCAAGGTAGCGTTGTATGTTTTCCAGTTCTTCTGAGAGCTGTGCAGGTTTATTTACAGTTTGACTGATGACATAACGCAAGAAGTCGGATAGTTTGATAATCATTTCCTGTGCTTTAGCTGGTTCAGAAAGTGTAAGAGCACTTATAGAATTTAAACTGTTGAATAAAAAATGAGGATTTATTTGTGCTTTTAGGTAGTTGAGTTCTGCTTCTTTAAGTAGTTCTTTGAGTTTGGCTTCGGAACTAATTTTTTGCTGCAAATTAGAGTAGTAATTCAATATATAATATATAAGTACAATATTACTGTAATAAAACACACCACTTATACCTCTGAAAAACAATGAACTATACAAGAAGTCCTTATAAAGTGTATTGTCTCCAGCCAGATAATTAAGTATATTGTAAGATGCTCCTAACCAGATAAAACCAGAAAAAACCAGCAAAGAGATATGATTTATTAATAAGTTTATTTTTTTACTTTCCTTAGTTTTATAAAAGTTCATGGGATACCAAAGTGCAAAGCCAAGAACGAAAAAGAGAAAATTAAAGACAATACTGTCTAATGCGTTTATGAACCAGTCGTTTAAGTAAAAAAGATTTAAAAAAACAATATGAATAACTCCAATGAGTATCCATATTGCTCCGTAAATATATAAAAGCTGTTTGTTCGTAATAAACGGATGGTTCATTTATAGGACGTACTTATATTTATGAATATGATTTTATTTCGCCACCTCCAAAAACAACCACACCTTTTATAAAAAGTTCTTTATTGGCTTGTGGCTGAGCATTTATATTGTTACGTTTATCGGCAAATCCACCCAGGACAGATGCTGTTTCGACATGGATAACCCAGTCGGAAGGTATTATTAACTCAACACCTCCAAAAACGCAAACCATCTCGAGTACATTTTTCCCATCTTCCAATTGTGTTTGTGTCAGGTCTATCTGTGAACCTCCAAATACATTTACTATTTTGCCACCTTTAAAACTGGGCGCATTTACCTTATGTTTATTGCCTCCGAAAATATTTACTTCTTCAATAAAGCTGCTGTCGGTAGTGGTCTTTTTAATGCGGTTATGAAAGTTGAAAAGCCCCTTTTTTAGAATAATGATAAGTCCTAAGAGTATGAGTAGTACAGGCCAATATGTTGATAACAGAACTGTTTGACCAGGGAAAGCTTTGGGAATGATAAAATAGCCCCCAACAATAATAAGAATAGCACCGAAAATATAACTTTCTTTTGAAAACAAATTTATTAATCCAATGGCAATTAGCAACATCTGCCAAGAAAAAACAATGTTTTTATACTCCATAGGCAATGCCCCTAAGTTGAAAGCCAGTAAAAGACTTCCTGTAAGTAACAGTAATATTCCAAAAACGACTTTTTTCATAGGATTTCGTTTAAAATGATGCGGGTGGTGATGAATTGTTTCCATTTTTTTTAGATTTTAAAATTAATAATAAGAATTGATTTTTAAGCAAAAATAAACAGAGGGCTTATTTTTTTAAAGTCAAAATCTTTGAATGGGGAAATTTTACCGATTAAAATATAATATAAAATTTAAAAATATGTTATAGGTTTCTATAAAATGACTAACTTTACTTAATTATTTAAAAATATTATTTATGAAAAGTTTATTATTTAAAGTTATTAGTACAATTACAGTTGTAAGTATTTTATTTGTAGTATCTTGCAAGGAAGAAGATTTACCGCCTATAGTACAGAAGTCAACACTTAGTTTTACAATTAACGGACAAGGATACAACAATCAGGTGCTCGCTTACGAAAGCAATATATTGGGTGCTTTACAGATGATGACCGACACAATTATTGATGGGGATACTTTAGGAGGTACCGTTGTGTTTTTTCCCAGTAATACAGTAACTAGTCCCAAAGCGAGTTTGGCCTTACAGATTACAGGGAGCGCTGCTGGTACTTATGATTGGCCTACACAGTCGCAAATGATTATCAGTTTTTCATATCCTGCCGACTCGACCAAATACATCTCTGCTACTGATACTTCCTTTACATCTAAAACCATTATAACTGCCTACGGTAATGTAAGTGAAAAAGTGACAGGAACATTCAGTGGTATATGTGTCAGTGCTGATACATCTTTTAAGACCATAAATATCAGTAATGGGCAGTTTGATTTAGTCAGGAAAAAATAATGTTGGTTTACGGGAAACACTATCGTACAATCTGGGTTGAGGAAACTTACCCGGAAGTAGTTTGTATTATTGACCAGACTAAGCTTCCTTTTGAATTTTGTATAAAAAAAATACATTCGTACAAACGGATGGTTCATGCCATTAAAACAATGGAAGTACGAGGGGCAGGTCTGATAGGTGCAGCAGGAGCTTATGCCATGTATCTGGCAACGTTCGAAATAAAGGGGGATGCCGATGCAAATTTATTTCTTGTTGAAGCTGCTCAGTTAATAAAAAGTACACGCCCTACAGCTATTAATTTAGAATGGGCTGTAGAAAGGATGTTTAAAAAGATAATCACAGCCAGAAAAAAAAATGATAAAATTAAAATAGCTTTAAAAGAAGCTCAAATAATTGCGGATGAAGATGCAGAATTTGGGATGCTTATTGGGGAGCATGGGTGCCCACTTATCGAAGCCATCAGTAAAAAGAAAAACGGAAAAGTTGTTAATATTTTAACACATTGTAATGCTGGCTGGCTGGCTCTTGTTGATTATGGCACAGCTTTGTCTCCCATATATGCCGCACATGACAAGGGTATAAAAGTACATGTATGGGTGGACGAAACACGTCCTCGTAATCAGGGGGCTTTTCTTACGGCATGGGAACTCAAAGTTGCAGGCATACCACATACTGTTATTGCAGACAATACAGGGGGGCATCTTATGCAACATGGGATGGTCGATATGTGTATTGTAGGCAGCGACCGCACTACATATACTGGTGATGTATGTAACAAAATTGGAACATATCTCAAAGCCCTTGCTGCTAAAGACAATAATATCCCTTTTTATGTGGCTGTTTATTCTTCATCGTTCGATTGGAATACAAAAAATGGACTTACTGATATTCCCATAGAACAACGTTCTGGTGATGAACTTAGATGGATAAGAGGACTAGATAAAGAAAGCCAATTGACAGATATATGTATCATTCCTGACGATTTTGAAGTAAGTAACCATGCTTTTGATGTAACACCTGCACGTTTAATTACAGCACTTATTACCGAACGTGGCATATGTAATGCTAATGAACAAGATATTATAAAAATATTTCCCGAAAAGAACATTAAAAACATATAAAATGAATAGAGATGGTGTAATTAAGTTCAATTATACATGTCAAGATAAGGATTTTGAAATTAAACCAAGGTTTTATAAAAAGATTAATCATTACCGCATGCTTATTAAAGCACAGGGTTATATTGGTCAGTATAACGATGGGATATGTTTTGGTAATCTTAGTATACGCAGGGGTAAATCAAGGCACTTTATCATAACAGCTTCGGATACAGGGAAAATTCTCAATACTTTGCCTCAGCATTATGTTGAAATTATTAATTGTGATGTTATCAATAATTTGTGTTGTTACAAGGGTTCTGCTTTGCCATCCTCTGAGGCATTAAGTCACTTTATACTATACAACTTTTCTCAAGAGATAAATGCAGTAATACATATTCATAATAAAGCACTCTGGGAAAAATTGCTGTACAAGGTACCGACCAGCTCACCAGATGTGGAATACGGTACAAGAGAGATGGTTCAAGAAATAATCAGATTGTTGGAGTATACAGATTTATCTAAAGAAAAAATATTGGTAATGGGTGGACATGAAGATGGCATTATTTGTTTTGGTGAAACTATAGAAGAGGCGTGGCAGAAACTACTAAAGAACATCTAAAAAAGCTGAAAATAATTCTTTATCAAAAAGCAATTAAATTATTGCTTGTATATAATTTTTATTATCTTTGCACCGCTTTTTTAGCGATTGTCCAATTGTGTAACGGTAGCACAGCAGATTTTGGTTCTGTCAGTCCAGGTTCG
>CAZVOS010000153.1:0-6739 GCA_964628845.1 uncultured Bacteroidales bacterium
ACCCTACTAGTGGAAATACATTTAGTACACCTCCGACTTTTACATGGAATGATGTAACAGATGCAGGATATCGTTTTTCAATATCTTCTAATTCAGGTATGACATATCCTATTATTGAACATGTTTTATCTATGGATGCGACAACTTCTTCTCCATACCCATATACATCTGAATGGAACCAATTGACCCCTGGTACTTTATATTATTGGTCAGTTTCTACAAGAGATGCTTTAGGTAATTATGGTCCTTATGCTACACCAAGAACTATTTATAGAAGTTTACCTCTTCCTGTTTTAAATAGCTTTATAATTAATCAAGGATCAGCAACAACAACTAATTTATCAGTTTTCCTAAATAATACAGCTTCATATAGCCCAACACATTATATGGCGAGCGAAAGTCAAAGTTTTAATGGAGCATCATGGCAACAATATTCTACAAATCCACAATTTAATTTAAGCCCTGGTTATGGGATTAAAAGAGTCTATCTGAAAGTCAAAAATGCTACTGGAGAATGTGTTAATTCTTTGTATGATGATATTGATTATGTTGCACAAACAGGAAGCTTGCAAGTTCAGTTAACTCCTCAAAGTGCTATTGATGCAGGCGCACAATGGAAAGTAGATAATGGAAGCTGGCAAAATAATCTTGTAACCATAAATGGATTGAGCGTAGGTTCTCATACAGTATACTTTAAATCAATTTCAAACTGGACTGCACCCTTATCTCAAACTATTAATATTAATAGCGGTAATACTACTTGTTTATGCCCAGCCCAAGCTTACATTCAAAATACACCGCCAATAGTTATGCAAATAAATCCTATTTCTTGGAATTTTGGAAATATAACAGTTGGTCAAAATTTAACAAAAACTATTACAATATGGAATAACTCTATAACAGGGAATCTACAATATAATACTGGTACTTTAACCGCACCATACTCAATTATTAGCGGAGGGAGTGGTACAATAACACCAGGTGGAAATAATGATATAACAATTAAATTTGAGCCAACGTCTTCTGGAACATTTCCCCAAACTCTTAATATAAGCCATAATGCTGGTAATCAGCAAAACCCTTTTACTATTTCCTTAACGGGATCGGGATCATCAAGTAGTAACCTGCTAACGGTAACTGAAATCCATCAATTAGGTCAAACTGTTGATTGGGGACAAACATATACTTTTAATTTTACAGTTACCATAAATGGTGTGACTCCTGTGCAAGGCGCATCAATTGCTATTACAGATCCTATTAATCCTACCTGTACAGCAATATTTACCGATGTAAATGGACAAGCAAATTACAGCAAGACAGTACCAACAAGTTTAGCCAATGGAACATATAATTATCAGTTTATCGCAGCAAAAAGTGGATATCCCAATAGTTCTGCTTTAATCAGAAGTATAATTGTAAATCATCCTCTATCGAATATCCAGGCTCAATTAAATCAACAAGAAATAAATTTCGGAAATGTTGCTACAAATAGTACTAAAACAGATTCGGTAATAATAACTAATACTTCATTAACTGGTACGCTTAATATTACAATAAATGCTTTAGCGGGTACAACATTTACCAGTGATATTTCAGGAGCATATTCTTTAGCTCCCGGGCAAAGTAAAAAAGTCCATATTAATTTTACTCCTTCTTCTGTTGGGGTTAAAACTTCTTCACTTTATATTAATTCAAATGCAGATAATTTTACCAATAATCCTTTTATAATACCATTACAAGGTAATTGTGTTGCAAGCAATAGCATAAATATGTCTGTAAGCCCGAGCAATATTAACTTTGAAAATATAACTGTTGGAGATTCTGTTGTTATTCCCGTAACTTTTACTAACCAACCCTCTTCTACTGGCAATTTGATAATTGATCCAGGTAGTTTAATTGCACCTTTTTATCATAGTGCAATATCTTCTTATATTTTGCCCCCCGGTGAAATTAGAACTATAATGGTTAGTTATCAACCTACCATATTAGGAAGTACAACTCCTCAAAATTGGATAATAACAAATAATTCTACAAATTTATCACAATCTTTAAGTATATCTATCTCTGGAACTGGAATTAACCCACCCACAAACAATATTAAAATTATTGGAGTTATCCAGAATACACATGATGCTCCAAATTACCCACCTGCTATAAATATTGTAGCAAAAATTAACAGTAGTAACCCTGTTGTTCAAACGCAAATTACATGGTACAATATTGCTAATGGTACCGGATGGGGAAATCCTAATAATATGACAAATCTAGGAAATAATTTTTATTCATTCAGTATTGGTGAAGTACCATTAATTGTTAGTTCAGGTGATAGGGTTAAATGGCGAATAACAGCTAAAGATAATCAGAATAACTATTATTATTATCCTTCAGCAACTTCTTGGGATACTACAAAAATATATAGTTATGCTGCATTAAACAGTAATTATGCGGTAATTAGCAACAATATAAATATTAAAGCAGATATTTCAGAAATAAATGAATTAACTATATATAATAATAAAGCGGTTTACCAAGAATTTAAACAATTAAATGGTTATTCTTTACCTATTGTTGAAGGAGATGTTTTAAAAAACTTTGAAATTTTATCGGCAAAATCTTTACCTTTTGATTTTTTAGATCCACCTTCAATAGGTGTAAATTTAAATGCAATACAAGATAACACAGCATATAAAATTAGGTTTACAAAGATTGGTGATTTACAAAGTGGATTTAAACCTTTGATTTTAACTTTTATTGATTTCATTTTTAATTGTGCTGGGGAGAAAGTAAATCCGATTGAAAGAGCTGGCTTTTACAAAAGCCTTTATGATGTTTTTTATATTGCTTTATACCAGGCAATAAATAATCCTTCTTTTAATCAGCTGGATTTAATGAGTAAAATGTACACACTACTAGAAGTTATTGCACAGCAGGTTGCAGGAGATCTGGATACATGGTTACCTTTATTAACAAATATATTAGGTCCCGCGATTGCTAAAAAAATTGTTAATCTTTTAATACCAATTTCCAATATTTTAAATGGTATTGGATACATGAATGCAGCAATTTCAATGTATGATTTCACAATTCCACCATATGATGATACTTTGGCTGTTAAAAAGAGTAATGGAACCTTCATAGAAATTACTCCAATGACAATGCCTGGTATTACAGGTATTAATCCTTTGCCTGTAAGCACAACAACAAATTTTGCATTTAAGATAAGAAATAATTCAGAACAAAAACTTTATAATGTCTGGTTTGGACTTGATATTTTTGCATGGGATTATAATCAGAACAAATATGTAAAAGTAGAAAACACAAAAACTGATTATTTAGATCCCGAAACTGGCAAAGTAGGATTAATTAATTTTCTCGGTCAAGGACAGGATTTAGCTCCGGGTCAAGAGAGAATACTTATTTCTGATAATTATACGTTCAACACAAGTGTTAATTATCATAATTATCATAGTGCTAATGTGCCTTATAAATATGTTTATACTGCATGGTCAAATGGGGAACCGGGACAAACAAGTCCATGTGAAGCTGTTAATTTATCTAAAGACATGATTGCGCGATATTTTTTAATAAAAGATAATAATCCTCCTTCACCGCCAACAATATACCAATATACCGATTTAGAAGCTGACAGTTCTTCACAAATATACTGGAGTTTTAATACTTCAGATATTGATATTGAAAAAGTTATTGTTTATTCAGATGGCGCTCCAATTGGTACAGTAGATAAAAGCATCTGTAATTCAATGATGATTACTAAAACAAACAGTATTCAAAATATAAATGCAAAAGCTATTGATATAGGCGGCTTGGAATCACCTCTTAGTAATACTATTCAAATTAATCCAATTTCAATTTATAAAAGCACCAAATTAGTGAGTGTATATAACAAATCCATAGGAAATTCTTTAACGCCGCCTCTTAATTGGACTGTTGCTGATTCTTCTTTAAATTATACATTGCTAATATCAAGTGATTCTCTATTTAGTGATATTGTTTTGGATAGCATTGTTCAAAGTGTGTCACAAATAAGTGTACCAAATGGAAAGTTAAACCCAACCTCTTCCTATTGGTGGAAAGTAAAAGCTAACTATTCAGCAGGTTCAAGTTTATGGTCATCTAAGTGGAAATTTTCAACTATATCTAACACTGCATTGGCAGCACCAATTCTAGTTGCTCCAATAAATAATGCTACATTAATTGATTTTACACCTTTACTTGATTGGGACAATGTTACAGGTGCTAGTAATTATAGGTTGCAGGTTGCAACTACTCCATCCTTCAACAATTGTACTATTGATACAACAGATATATCTCTTTCAGATTTCTCAATAACAGATTTAATTTTAAACGATAGTACAAAATATTATTGGAGGGTATATGCAAAAAATAATAACGGTGCAGGTGTATGGTCAGAAACAGGATTATTTAAGACGCCCATATTGCAATTACCAACATATCCTGTCCTAATAGCCCCTGCAAACTATGCTGAATGTATTTCATTAACTCCTTTGCTCTATTGGAACACTGTAAATACCGCTATAAGTTACGATGTACAAATATCAAATAATCCAAATTTTTATTACTTAGTAGACAGCAAAACAGGATTAACGGTAACTCAATACCTTGTTCCTGCAGGCAAACTGACAGACAGTACAACCTATTGGTGGCGGGTAAGAGCCAGAAACCAGAAAGGGGAAGGGAATTGGTATGTGGGAAGTTTTACTACAAAAAAGATAATCTCCACGCCTACTTTAATATTTCCACCAAACGACACTTCTCTTATATATTCACCATTTAATTTCGATTGGTCAGATGTTATAGGTGCTACTGGCTACTGGCTACAAGTGTCTTCAAATGCTGGTTTTATTACGCCACTTTTAATCAATGATAGCACAATTGTTTCTAATTATTTTTCTGATTCAATATCTGGCGAACCTATCTGGTGGAAGGTTGCTGCTAAAAACGATTGTGGTTGGAATAATTTTTCACTAATTAATACAATAAATAAGGTGGTAGTAGTACCAACAGAAAATAATATGCCTATAAATTCTTTAAATTTCATGTGCTACCCCAATCCTTTTGATAAAAATGTCACTATCAGTTTTTCAATCCCTGAAAAGAATTCAATTTCACTAAAAGTCTTTGATATTTTAGGGAAAGAAGTTGCTACAATAATAAATAATGAGCCAATGTCAGCAGGAAATTATACATTTAGTTTTAACTCAACAAGCCTAAAAGCCGGAGAATATATCTTTAAGCTTACAGTTGGTGATAAAACATTTAAAGAAAAATTAGTATTAATTAAACAATAACAATATAGATATGAGAAAATTAATCTTAATGTTGCTTTCTATATTAATATTTTCGACAATCAAAGCACAGTGGAATAATGATCCATTGCTCAATACTCCTGTTTGTATTAGTTCAAATATTCAAAATAGCAATATTACAGTCAATGCTGACTCCGGTGGTGTTTTTGTTGTCTGGATTGATTATAGGAATGGGAATGCAGATATATATGCTCAGAAAATTGACTCTAGTGGATTCACCAAATGGACACTAAATGGAATTCCTGTATGTGTTGCAAATGGAGACCAAATTGCAATAAGGGCAATAAACGATGGTTTCGATAATTTAATTATTGGGTGGTACGATAATAGGAATGGTTCAAGTGAAGTATATTTCCAGAAAATTTCTAGTGATGGCCTTGCACTATGGCAAAATAATGGTGTTTTAGCAGTAGATACATTTTATTGTGCTAACAGCGAAAAGGATTTATCAATTTGTAAAGATGGAAAAGGTGGGGCTATTTTTTTCTGGAGTGATTGCAGAATTGTTTATAACACTGCGGATCTATGTGCACAAAGAATAGATAAAGATGGAAACATTGAATGGATATCAAATGGTATTATTATTTCAGATATTAATGGAAGTCAATTTTTTCCAAAATGTATTGATGATGGATATGGTGGAGCAATAGTTGTTTGGAATGACGTAAGGAATGGAATACCCAATATATGGGATGTATATTGTCAAAGGGTAGATTCACTTGGTAATGTTTACTGGACTAATAATGGAATTCCTATTTGTGTCCAACCATTTGATCAATTTTCATTGAATATTATTTCATCAGTTGGAGGTGAATTTATTATTACCTGGGCAGATAATAGAAATGGTTCAAATTCTTCTGATATATATGCGCAAAAGATTAATTTGAACGGAAGCTGTATTTGGGGAACTAATGGAATTCCCGTATGTTCATCACAATATGGACAAGAATCCCCAATTTTAATCTCTGATAATACTGGAGGATGTATCATTACATGGGTTGATAATAGATTTGATGTTAATGGTTCACAGCCTCGTATTTATGCTCAAAGAGTTAATTCAGCAGGTGTAAATATATGGACATTAAATGGAATAGAAATATGTCAATATAATTCTACTCCAGTTGTAATTGTTAAAGATAATTCAAGTGGAGCTATTATAGCATGGTCGGATAGTAGATATGGAAATACTGATTTATTTTGTCAGCGAATTGATTCAAGTGGAAATTCCTTGTGGCTTGTAAACGGTATTTCTATTTCTATTGCAAACAACACCCAGACGGCAGCAAGTGGAGTTTCTGCCGGGCTTGGTGGTATGATAATTTCTTGGAGTGATAACAGGAACACTTCAACAGATATTTATGCACAAAAAATATTATTAAATGGACAATTAG
>CAZVOS010000154.1:0-6721 GCA_964628845.1 uncultured Bacteroidales bacterium
ATCATATACAGTGGCTAGATACTGACTGGTAACCGTTGGAGATACTGTGGGGTTTTGTATAGTATAAGTCGGACCAGTTGGAAATGACGTCCAGTAGTAAGTATAACTACCTGTGCCTCCGCTTGGTAATGCATTAAGCTGTGTTGATTGCCCCTGGCAAATATTGGTTTGTGTTGCATTTGCAGAGAGTGTTAACATCCCTCCTCCCATATACACATTCATCTGGTCAAAGGAAGTACAACCTGTAGTGCTGTCTAAAACAGTTAGCGTAAGTGTGGCCGAACTGTATAAGCCAACTGTAGTGGTGTTAAGTTGATTGGCATTGGTTTGTGGACTGAAAAACATCAAAGGAGTCCATTGATAAGCAAAGGGACCTATACCACCTGTAACAGTACCATTTAAAGAAGCAGAATTACCTAAGCCATAAACATATTGGTCTGGTCCTGCATTTACAACAGGTGATGGATTTACCGTAACCAAATAATTTGCTGATGCTGGCCCAGAACCACATAAATTAACACCATTAACTGTGATATTTCCAGATACTGCATTAGATGCAAAATAAACAGCTATAGAATTAGTTCCTTGCCCACCAACAATTGTTGCACCCGGTGGCAATGTCCAGTTATAGCTGCTGGCACCATTCACAGGGGCAACAGTATAAATAATGCTGTTGGCTCCCTGACACACTATGTTAGTTCCTGATATGGCTCCAGGCGTAGATGGTAAAGGATTAACTGTAACAACAACGGATGTGCTGGCAGTATTAATTCCTGATGTTACAGTTACATAATAGGTTGTTGTTACTGTGGGTGTAACTATCGGGTTCTGTATTACAGATGTAAAACCTGAAGGATTTGATGTCCACGAATAAGTATAATTACCCCCGCCTCCTGTAGGGATGGCATTTAATTGTGAAGTCTGCCCCTGACAGATATTGGTAGGTGAAGCTGTAGCTGCTGCTGTTAATGTGCCGCCCATGATATATACAGTTACATCATCTGTTCCCTTACAACCTGTGGATGCATCTGTAACTGTTAGATAAAAGGTGGTAGGATTATTTAATGCTACTGTTGTACATTGCTGTAAAGTGTCATCAATAAGAAGTATTGATGGAGCCCATAAATAATGATAAACACCAAAACCACCTGTAGCTGAACCATATAAAATAGTATCCGTACCATTGTTAATAAACACATCCGAACCAGCACTCGCTGTAGGTAATGGATTTAATGTAAGCTGATAACTCGATGATGGGCCATTGCCACAAGCATTGACACCATAAACTGAAATTAAACCTGTACTGGCTGTTATTGTAAAATTGGCAGTTATTGCGTTGGTGTTTGCACCTGAGGATATGGTGCCTCCTGTTGGCAACTGCCATACATAAGATGTAGCCCCGGTAACTAATGGCACACTGAAACTAACATTGCTCGCTCCTTTGCATATGGATGTAGGTCCGTTTATCTGCCCGGCAGGTCCGGGTAAATCGTTAACTGTTACTGTAACAACTGAATTGGCAGTAGTAGTACCATCATCTATCTCAACAAAATATTGTGTCGTAACTGTGGGTAAAGCTACAGGGTTTTGTAAAACCGAGTTGAAACCTGCGGGATCGGATGTCCATAAATAATTATTGTTTCCTGTACCACCTGTGGGTAAAGCAAATAAATTTGTTTGCCCACCCTGACATATGGCTTGTGGGTCGGCTGTAGCACTCACACTTAATTGAAGACCTGTTACAATAACCTGCACCATATCACTGTTTTGGCATCCTGTTGCAAGGTCGGTTACATTTAAAGTAAATAAACTTGAACTAGACATAGGATAAGTTACTGGATCAGGAATATTAGGATTAACAAGATATATAATTGGTGTCCATGCATAAGTATAACTACCCGACCCTCCCGATGCAGAACCATCTAATTGGGTAGTACTGTTTTGATTTATAAAAACATTTTGACCCGCATCCACCTGCGGTAGCGTATTTACTTGTATAGATAGTGGCTGTGAAGTCGGTCCTGTGCCGCAAAAGTTGGTGGCTGCTACTGTAATTGTTCCTGATAATGCTTGAAGCGAATAATTGGCTGTAATAGTAGATGTGTTAGAGCCACTGGATAATATACTGCCTGAAGGTAATGTCCATGAATAACCAGTTGAGTTAGGTACATTTGTAACAGAATACAACACACCCGTTTCTCCCTGACATACTATCGTATCTCCTGTTATCAACCCGGGAGCTACAGGCAAAGGACTTAAAGTGATAACAATAGTACTGAATGCTTGGTCAAAACCATCGTCAACCAAAACAGTATATTCAGTAACTAAAGTGTCGGGTGTTACTGTCGGATTTTTAAGATTTGATGTAAAACCCGAAGGATTTGATGTCCAATAATAGGTATAAGTGCCTGACCCTCCTTGGGGTAATGCATTCAATTGTGTAGAAGTGCCTTCACAGATAGTGGTGCTGGCTGCTGTAGCTGTAGCGGATAATGGACCCCCAGCCACAATAACCTGTACCTGGGCAGTCTTTATACATCCAGTCTCATTATCAGTAACCGAAAGTGTAAATATTTGTGAATTTGCCAGCCCAATAGTAGTTGGATTAGGTATTGTTGAACTCGTATTTAAAAGCAAAGCAGGAGACCATGCATATGAATAATTGCCAGAGCCACCTGAGGCAGAACCTTGTAAGGTCACTGACCCCCCAATGGTTATTACAGTATCATTCCCTGCATTCGCATTGGGTAATGTATTAACAAAGACAGAAAAAGGGTCTGAAACTATACCTGTTCCACAGAAATTGGAAGCATACACACTTATATTACCAGATGTGGCATTCTGTGCATAATTAATAATGATAGAATTGGTACCATAACCTGAATAAATTGAGGTTCCATTAGGCAATTGCCAGTGATAAACATTAGCTCCGTTTACAAGAGGAACAGTATATAGAACTCCTGTTTCACCTTGACATACAGTATCACTGCCAGTAATAAGACCTGGTTGCCCTGGTATAGGACTTACAGTAACTATAATGTTTGCTGTTGTTGTCTGAACACCTGCAGTTACTGTTACAATATATTCTGTAGTCACACTTGGTGAAACAATAGGGTTTTGGTCGCTTGATGTAAAACCAAGGGGGTTAGATGACCATTCATAAGTATAATTTCCTGAACCACCATTAGGCAAAGCAGTTATTTGAGAGGTCTCACCCTGACATATAGTACCAGGTACCGCACTTGTTGTGGCACTTAAGGGAAATCCGATAACAAGTACAAGTACAGAAGAGGTACCCGAACAAGTTGTCTGATTGTCGGTTACAGTAAGTGAGTAAGTAATAGAATTGACCAAAGCTACAGTTGTAGGCGACTGTAGAGTGGGCGAAGTATTGAGCATATTTTCAGGCGACCATAAATATGAATAGTTACCTGAACCTCCTGTAGCTGAGCCCTGAAGAGTTGTTTGTGCCCCATTTGCTATATTCTGTTGAGGCCCGGCATTAGCTACTGGCACAGGATTAATAGTAATTAATTTAGCAGGAGATACAGTACCAGAACCACAATTATTAGTGCCTATAACAGTTATACTTCCTGATAATGCATCACTGGCAAAACTAACTACAATGGTATTGGTATTTGAACCTGAACTAATGGTAGCACCATAAGGAAGAGCCCATATATAACCATTGGCATTTGTAATTGAAGGAACACTGAATGAAACACCAGTTTGACCAGCACATACAGTACTTGGGCCAGTAATAGTACCTGCAGCAGAGGGCTTAGGACTAATTGTAACAGTTATTGAATTGCTTGCTGTTTGTGTGCCATTAGTAACAGTTACAATATATTGTGTTGTTGCCGTAGGTGTGGCCACAGGATTTTGTATATTGGATGCAAACCCCGGAGGATTGGATGCCCATGCATAGGTATAACTGCCCGTGCCACCACTTGCCACAGTATTTAAATTACAACTCGAACCCTGACACACAATAAGAGGGTCACCAACAGCTATACAACCGAGAGGCTGCCCGTAAACAACAACATTAACCTGATCGGTACCCGTACATCCTAATGAATCAGTTACGGTAAGTGTAAATGGTGTTGAATTAAGCATCCCCTCAGTAATAGCATTTTGTATAGTATAATCTTCCAATAACGATGTGGGCGACCATGAATAAGTATATGGAGGGTTTCCTCCATAAGCAGAACCACTAAGTGTATCAGATGTGCCATGATATACAAGTAAATCGCTACCTGCATTAGCTACAGGGGCAATATTTACATTGATAGGTAAAGGGGGAGATGTGGCACCTGAACCACAATTATTAGAGCCAAATACTGTGATTACTCCAGAAGTAGCACCCATATTGTAATTTACAAGTATTGAATTGGTGCCCTGCCCTGATATGATAGTGGCTCCAAATGGTGTTGTCCATACATACTCAGTAGCTCCTGTAATAGGCTGAACAGAGTATGATACCTGAAACTGTCCTTCGCATATAGTCATTGGACCCGAAATAAGTCCTGCTGCAGAAGGTATAGGCAAAACATTGATAGTAACATAACTTGTAAAAGCTGAATCACAAGCATAATTTTTTACAATAGCCCTGTAATCCCATATCCCTGAACTGAAAGGTGTTTCAGAATAAATTGTACCGCCAAAAGGGATGTCAATCCAATTGCTCCCGTTTTTTCTCTTTTGCCATGAAATATTATTGCCTACATGTCCGCTAAGTGTAATATTACCAGTACTGCTGCCTTCACAAATAGAGCTTTGTGTCAATGTTAGAGAACCACTGATACTTTGAGGGCTGATAAGTATATATTTATTGCTAGAAAATGGAGCTGCTTCCTCACTGGTGCATACGCCATATAAGGCCCGTACCTTTAGTTGGGCAGTACCCGTCCATGTATCGTTCCAGTCAATAGTGGCAATAGTATCTGTAAATATAAGTGTATCTCCAGCGTTGGAAGGCGATAATTCCCAAATATAAGATGTGGCACCCGTCTGTCCTGGTATAGAATAAGTAGAATTGGGACTGTTGATACATAAATTAGATGTGCCTGAGGGTGTGGGGGGGGCAGGGTATGCCCTCACAACAACCGGTAATATGGTAGTATCTGAGCACCCGCCTCCATTATCAGTAACTAGGCGGCATTGAAAAACACCCCCTGTTGTATATTTATATTTGAAGGAAACAGGGTTATTAGGTCCAAACAAACCCATTGTCTGCTTATCATTAATACCATCACCATTAAAATCCCAGATGTATTTGGTAGAAGAGTCGCCGTTAATTGATAAATTAATAAAAGTTGTGGAATCCTGTCCCAAACATACCGTATCAGCAGTAAAATCTGCCAGTGCCGCTATATCACATAAACGAAAATATTGCCCTGCAAATAAACTGTAAATACCCACACTATCTCTATACCTGAAATTTAAATAATGCAAACCAGGTGATAAACCTGTTGTGCTGATAGTCATAATGGTGTTTACAGAATCGCACAAAGAAAAAGTAAATGGATAAACGGTACCCACACCTCCAGTATCAGCACCAAAGAAATATTCCCCATACAGAAGTCTGTGATTAGGAATGGCTAAATTTTCCTTAACTAAAATAATCCCATTTTCGTACAAACTCCATTTGCCTGTTAAGTCTTTAACCCTGAAAAATAAAGCATGTATGCCACTCGAAAGCCCCGTTGTATTTACAGGAACATCAATATCAATATCATTTCCAACAGTAAAGTTAAAAGATGTGGCATTGCCTACACCAGGATCTGTATCAAAAAAATATTCTCCTGTATAAAGTGCTGTGGATGGAATTAAGGGTGGCTTGACCAATATTGTCCTGCCCTCATAATGCGACCATTTACCATTACTGTCTTTAAACCGTATAAATAAATGATTAAATCCAGGAAGTAAATTATTTGTTGGAATTTGTAAATTCACCAAATTTATGCTGTCAGCACTTTGTATTGGTATGGCCGTGCCATTTCCTAATCCAGGGTCAGTGTTAAAGAAATATTCTCCAGAAACAAGAGTTTGAGAATAGGTCTTTGCTATAAAACAAATGCTTATTATTAATAAAAAAAGAACAGGTTTTATTTTTAGGGTATGTATTTTTCTTTTCATCTGTTTATGTTATGAACAGTTTTTAAAAGGACTAATTCATTTTTCTGGCTTTTACATTAACATTTATTGGTGTATTTTGGTCAATAACATTGTTTTGAATGTTCATAAAATAAATTTGTGGTAAACGAGATTCTCCTGTAATTTTATTATTGTTTAACACCATAGGGTACCCTCCTCCAAAAATACCCAGGTCCGTGCCATCTGTACCCATATTATGAGCTGGGGAAAATGGAAGAAGTTTAAAATCATATAAATAACTAAATGTAAAAACCCCTAATGGAATATCTGTAAACATGGGGTCAACATTTACTAAATTGTCCTGGCCAGTGTTATTACTACCTGTTGGAGGTAAATCATATGAAGTCATGCCATATGTTAGGTTATTGGAATATATACTTGATGAAGCACCTTGTGGCGATTTACCATAAAAAATATTGTTAGAAAATTGGGCATTTGAAATACCACTAAAACAACTCCCTTGATAAAAACCTGTAAACAAATTGTTGTTTATTATTACTGATGATTTATTTGAGTTTATTATTGCTGGAGAATTTGGTGCGTTAACAGGTCCAAAAGAAAATAT
>CAZVOS010000155.1:0-6705 GCA_964628845.1 uncultured Bacteroidales bacterium
TCGGAAACGACATAGTAAGTCTTAATGATATTAACAACATTAAGAGTTTTAAAAATCAAAAATATCTGAGAAAATTTCTTAATACAAATGAATTATTATATTTAGAACACCCTCTTCTCAAAGACTTCATCCCTCCCTTATTTTGGAGTTGTAAAGAATCTGCTATAAAAATATTATTACAAAAAAATTACAAATACGGTTTTGCTCCTTCGTTGTTTGAAGTAAAAATATCTCAAATCAATACACAGGCAGGAAACATTTTACATCAAATTATATCCACTGTCAATTATGGTAAATATCGCATGTATTGCAAATCTGAAATAAGTCATGAATATATTTCTTCTTTTGCCTGCAACAAAAAAACACCATTAAAAGACGTGATATGTGCTATTGAAAAAACAAACTTAAAAGAGCACGAAAAGATCAGTAAACAAGCATATCTTATACTTAAAAAAAGCATCTCATCTCATTATAAGATATCTAAAACACGAATAGATATTATAAAAGATGATAACGGCAAACCTCAACTTTTTTACAAAGACACAACTCTTAATATACCTTTTTCTATCAGTCATGATGAAAAATTTATTTCCTTTGCTTTTTTGAAAACGAATTAAATGGATACACAACAAACTGAAGCAAAAAAATTAAGCATAGTAATTATCACTCATAACCACCAAGCTTATATTAACAGGACTATTGAAAGCATATTAAATCAAAAGCTTTTATTAAGTTACGAGATAATTATTTGCGATGATGCTTCTACAGATAATACTGTAGAGATAATACTATCATACCACCAAAAACATCCTGAAATCTTTAATACCTACTTTTCACCTGTAAATAAAGGGCCTATGCAAATGGCAAAGCAAAGTTTAAGTATGTGTAAAGGTCAATATCTGGCATGGCTCGATGGAGATGATTACTGGCTTTATGAAAATAAACTTCAATATCAGATTGATTTTTTAGATACCCACTGCGATTATGCCGCTTGTTTTCACGATGCACTCATTGTTTCCGAAAAAAATCATACTTCTAACAACGATTCCACTTATTATAAGCAATGGAAATGCTTTTCCCAATTCAACAAATACACTCCCGACTTCTACCCATGGCAATTACTCGAACGCCAACTAATACCAACAGCTTCATTGGTATGCAGAAAAAATTTATTAGACATTGCTGTTTTTGAGAAATTCTCCGAAATGAAACTTTCTATAAACTGGTTACTTCAACTCATGATTATCAAAAACAGCAAATTCAGATATATCAACGAGCAATGGTCGGTGTACTATAACCACCATGAAGGTATGTCGAAAAAAGTTGATAAACAATGTTTTAAACTCTCAAACATACACTTCCTTAAAAAGCTTCTTAATGATGGTTATTATACTTATTTAAGAAAAGATATATATAAAGCTATTGCGTTAGAATATTACCAATTGCTTGATATCTATAAAGGTCAAAAAAAGAAACTCATAAAGTTAACCTTTAGATATATCCTTTATGAGTTTAAGAAAATAATTTCTGAAATATTTTACTTTTTCAGGAAATAATCTTAATAGAATAAATGCCTGTTATCAACTATTTTGTAAACTTTTTCTAATGCATTGTTTAAATCATAGTTGAGTCTTTGTGCGAAAAAGCTCTCTAACATTTTTTTATTGGTGGTATAATCCTCAATAACTGGAGCATCATAAAATTCGTTTACTCTTACAACAAACACCCCATTGCCTCCTTTAACTGGTTTTGACATAACACCTTTGTTTAATGCAAATGCAGTTCCTATAACATTTGGTTCAGGCCCAATTGCAGGCAGGTTAAAAGAAGAAAATTTTATAAGTTCTCCCTTTTCAGTTGGCACTTCAAGTTTTTGAGATAATTGTTCCATTGTAGTTGCCGATGCTTTTGCAGTATTTATTTTTTCTATAAGCATCTCGGCTTTTTTATCCTTGATGGCTATGGGCTCTATTTTATCCTTTATATCTTCAAGAGAGGGAATGCCCTTTTGTTGTCTGTGTTTTAATACGGCAACGACATATTTCTGATCCACATCAAAAACTTTTGATATCTGGTCTTTTTGAGTATCTTCATGAAATGCCCATCTAATAATTTCGCGGGGCGATTTTAAGCCAGGAATACTGTTGTCCATAATTTTAATTGCTTCGGCCATTCTCTTTGTTTTACCTGCTTCTATCAAAGATTTCTCAAATTCCTCTATAGTTTTGTTTTCAGCAATAAATTGTGTAGCATCACCATATACTTTCTGGAATGTCTCACTACTAGGCTCCAGAATCCTATGAATAATGGCTACCTTAATTTTCTTTACGAACTCAGATTGATCTGTAATATGAATTACATGATATCCGAATACTGTTTCAACCACAACTTTTTCACCTTTCTTTCCCTTAAAACATGCTTCATTAAATTCTGGCACCATCATCCCATCAGGAAACCAATCCAAATCTCCTTGTTGTTCTCTTAGACTTTCATCTTCCGAAAGCTCCGTTGCAAGTTGTGGAAATATGTCAGCTTGTTTTTTTACTACATTTAATATGCTGTCGGCTTTGGCTTTGGCCTCTTCCTTGGTGCGGGTAACATCTGTTGAAGCACCTGTAGCTCCTGCAAAACGTATTAAAATATGGCTGGCTTTAACCGAATCGGGACGACTCTGAAAATCTACAACACGAAACATATAATAATTATTATTGTCCTCGAGAGGACCAATCGTGGTACCAACAGGCGCATTAAATACTAAAGAATCAAACATGACAGGCAATTGGTCTTGTTTTTTAAAAATACTATCATACCTTGAATCTGAGTTGGTATTTACTACATATGCAAGGTCTTCAGTCGTTGAAAATTCTTCCACAATAGCATTTACTTCATTTTCAAGCTTTTCCCTATCTTCTTTTGAGGGTTCTATATCAAATACAACATATTCAATATCGCAAAAAGCATCTTTAACTTCAAATTCATGTTTATGCTCTTTATATACCCTCTCAAGGTCATCTTTATTTACAGTTACCTGCTCATCGGGAATGCTTTGATATTTTAACAAAATATATTCAATATCAGCAGATTTGTTCTTATCAATATAATCTCTTTTGGCAAATGCTGTCGGTACATAATAAGCATTACGAATAAGACTCATATATTTTGCATTGATACGTTCTTCTTTAATAGCTTTCTCAAGGGCAAGCCATTGTTTCTTTACTTCGGGTTCTCTCTGGTCGAGCGTCTGAAGGAAGTTCAATACAGTTTGAGGATTAAACGCTCCTGTTTGAGGATCAGAAAAACTTTGAAGAATATAGTAATGGGGATTCTTGCCCTGAACAAGGTCAAAAAGCTCATCAGACGTAACAGAAATTCCTAAAGCTCCAAGTTCCTTTTCAAGCAAAATTTCCTTTACTAATTGTTTCCATGCTTCCATCTTTATATCATAATAATCTTCCGATGTTAGATTAATATCTTTATTTTGTTCTAAAAGCTTCTGGAGATACTCTTCAGCTCTATCTTCAAACTCCCTGTACGATATTTTTTCATCAGCAATAACTCCTACATCTTCAATATTTCTTGGATTTGCCTTAAAAAAGTCCCCAAGAACAAAAGCAGCAAGAGCAACACCTACTATAGCGATAAGCAAACCTGAACGTTTTCTGATTTTTCCAATAATAGCCATTTTAATATAGTTTAGTTTTTTAAGGGTGCAAATTTACAATAGTTATTTAATTTTATTGCTATTTTACGACAATATTTTATTTTTATAAATTTATTTCATGCTAAAATTTTAAGTCTAACTTGTTCAATTCTTGTATCACTTACATCCATTATCTTAAAAACAAACGGATTTACAATTATTTCGCTGTCCTTTTCGGGAATGCTCTCGCAATAGGAAATAATTAATCCTGCAAGAGTTTCATAGTCATCAGCTTCAGGCAAATTCAAATTGTACTTTTCATTTATATAATCAATTTCTATTCTTGCTGAAAAAATATATTCATTTTCTGATATTTTTATCTCAGTGAGCTCTTCAATGTCATATTCATCATCAATTTCACCAAATATCTCTTCAATTAAATCTTCAATCGTCAGCATCCCTGAAGTACCACCAAATTCATCAACCACTACAGCAATACTTTTATTCTGCTTTGTAAACATTTCCAGAAGCTTATCTGCTGTCATCGATTCAGGAACAATAAGTATAGGTCGTAAAATTGATTTTATAGCAAGCGGCTTTTTAAACATATCATATACATGTACATAACCAATCACATTATCAATATGCTCATCATAAACAAGAATTTTAGAGAGGGCATTTTCAATAAATTTAGTATTAAGGAAATTTATGCTATCATTTGACTCTACTGCAATTATTTCGGGTCTGGGTATCATACATTCCCTTATTTTAATATTTGGTAAATCCCTTGCATTTTGAAAAATCTGCACTTCATTCTGAATCTCATTCATACTCTGGGCATGGTTTGTAAACTCTTCAAGATACTGCTCCAAATCAATTGGAGAAAAAACTTGTTTCTGTACTGTTAAATTAACCCTAAGTATTTGGGATATAATAAAATTGGATATCTTTATTATAATTATTGTTATAGGATATAACAGCAAATAAACTGTCATAATAAGTACTGAAAAAAAATTTAATATTTTATTGGGATTTATCCTGAATAGTATTTTAGGAAGAAATTCAGCCAATAAAAGAATCAATAATGTTGAAATAATAGTTTGAAAAATAAAAGCTGAAGATTCTGAATAGTATGTAGCAGAAAAAAATGAAAACAGAAACGACTCAAGCAATTGTGCCATAAAAATACCATAGAACACTAAAGCTATGTTGTTTCCAACCAAAACAGAAGCAATAAAATTTGATGGCTTATTAACAAACCGTGAAAGAATTTTGCCTGATAATAAACCCCTTTTCCTTTCTAACTCAATACGTAATTTGTTAGCAGTAACAAAAGCAATTTCAATACCTGAAAAAAAAGCCGAAAAAATTATAGAAATAATTATTATTAAAATGATATTACTTTGTGCCATCATCTTCTTTGATTATAAAGCTTCCAGTAGGTTTTTTAATCTGCCATTTTTCAAAACGCTCATCAGATTCAAATCCTTCTCCGAATAATACTTCTTCGTTTGTTGTTATTTTAACAAAAACATCAGAGTAGATAATGGCCTTACGTTCATCCCAAATTAAATGTTCGGTGTTAAGCTGTTCATTTTTTTCGTTAATAACTATCACATTATTTTTGGCTTCAGTAATTTTATCATTTTCGTATGTTATGGCATAATTAGCAATGAGTTGCGAAGATATATTCATCAAAGAGTCATAAAAATACACTTCAATTCCCTGAGTCATTTCAATATAAGGTCTTTCTCCAAGGTACCTTTCGAGCAATGGTGACTTTAAAAGAACCTGCACTTTACTGTTTTCGCTGTAATACAATTCTACATTTTTTGTAATCTCGAAAGGGGATTTGTCTTTTGTAGTTAATGAATTGACAGTTTCAATATCGTTTTCACAAGAAATAAACATTGCTGCTGTAAGAAAAACAGCAAGGTTTATAATTAAGACACTAATTTTTTTGTTTAAACTCATTTAAGCATTACCTGATTGTTGTTGTTTCGTTTATCCAACATCCAACAGTATAAGATTGACCTTTTTGCAAGTTATAGAAAAAAATGGTCTCTTCGTTAGGAAAATATTGCGACCATGTTGATATACGCTGGCTTGCAGCCGATTCGAGAGAAGGGTCAACATTTTTGGCTCGTATAAACTTATCAACTGCAGCCCAGTAAGCAACTTTTTTCTCTAACTCATTTTCACCACAAGTGGATGCTGAAGAAGCATACATATCTCCTATCAGTATTAACGGACGCCCATCATTAGGTCTTATTTCAAGCGATTGCAAAGCATATGCTCTTGCCTTTACAAGCTGATTTAAATTCCTGTAATAAATTTCTGCTAATTGTAAAAGTGCATCTGCCTTTTTATCATTATCATCTTCTTTAAATAATTTTACAGATTCCTGAAAATACTCAGCCGATTTTGTATATTGTTTTCTAGCTAATAACATTTTACCCATAAGATATGCTGAATTTGCTGTGGGTTCTATTTTATGTAAGCTCTCTGTAGCTTTAAAAAACAATTCCTCTTCTACGCAATTATATTTACCTAACATTGTAGAAATAATTACCAGAAGTTCTTTATTTTCAGGTTCATTTTCATATTTTTTTGTATAAATACCTATTAAATCCGGACATGTAGCTAAAGGAGAGAACATCAATTCGATATTGGCTTTAGTAGGGTTAAAAAAAGCACTATCCTTAGGATTGTTTTTAATATTAAAATCAACAACATCTGATACCAATATATAAGCATCAATAACAATGCTTTTATCATACTTTTCATTATTAGTACTTAATTTAATTGCTGATTGAAAATAAGCTGCAAGAACATCAGCTTTTGAGGCATTTTTTTCAAGTTCTATTGATTTGGCTAATATTTTATACGCTTCTTCAATTCTTGACGGACTCATATAATAAAGGTCAACACCCTTTCGCCCCAACACAAAACCTTCTCTTCCGAATATTTTAATACGTTGGTCATAAATCATCATAAGTGTATCAACAAGCTTCTCTTTCTTTTCTTGAGTTTTTTCAGCATTAAAAAGTTCTTTAAACATAACA
>CAZVOS010000156.1:0-6671 GCA_964628845.1 uncultured Bacteroidales bacterium
CTATCAGGTATCTGCCAGTTTTCGCCTGTATCATCAAATACCTTATCCCTATTGAGTATGGTGAGTTGTGGAAAATATTTATAATAACCTTCAAAGTTTATAGTAAGGTTTTTAATCACATCAAGTTCGATACCTGCAATGATGTGTTGTGATTTTTGTAATTTATGAGTTATTTCTTTGCCATCGAAATATTTTTGTAAATTATCAGGGCCAGAAAGAAAACCATAAAAAAGATTAACCACATCTCTATCGGAAATAGCACTGATAAGATTTTGGGAATAAAACCCACCTGCAAATTTCAACCTGATGTTGTCGGTTAAATTGTATTTAGCGGCCAGCCGTGGTTCTGGAGAAAATGTTGACAGCGAAGCATACCATTGGGTTCTTATACTTGGTTCAAGGAGAAGTTTACCAATAGTTTTCTTATATTTTACAAAACCGCCAAGCTCAGTTGTGTTCTGATTTAATATAATTTTGCGGTTAAGTGCATTAAAAAAGTCGAAAGCAGTGTTGAACCCAAGCATCTCAATACCATAGTTCAGTTCATCATTTCCGACATAATAGGTAAAGTTCAGCCCAAGATTAAAGCCACCTATCTCACTTGTTCTGGGAGGCAATTCTCCTTCGGTAAGTGATATTTTGTAATTGGAATAGGCAAAATTACCTTTTATTAAAGTTGTAGTAGCTTCAGGTATAAGAATAAAGTTAGAGCCAGCGCCGTAGTTATTCCATTCAAAATCAGAAAAGCCCTTATAACTCACGTTATCGTTAAAATTAAATCCGAAAACATTAAATTTACTGCCGCTGGGTGAAGTAAATGACAGTTTTCCGTAAATATCAGTAAAGTTAAAAGGCAAGCCGGCAGTATCAATATAAGAATAAAATATTTTGGAACTTTGTTTTAAGTACGATTGTTTGGCAGTAAGTATAAATGATGAAGCAGCCATATTATTTTCTTTTAATTTCCCTAATGGCCCTTCAATAATAAGGTTAGAACCAAAAGTGTTAACGCCAAGTTTTCCTCCAAAGCGTGAGCGGTTTCCATCACGGGTAGAGATGTCCATGACCGATGAAATACGACCTCCGTGTTCGGCGCCAAAGCCACCAGTAAATACATCAACAGTACGGATGATGTCTGTTTCAAAAACTGAAAAAAGACCAATAGAATGGAATGGGTTGTAAATCATCATGCCGTCAATCAGTACTTTATTCTGAATTGGAGACCCCCCTCTTATATATAATTGCCCCCCCTGGTCGCCTGTAAAAATAACACCGGGCAATACCTGTAAATATTGTGCTAAATCAGGTTGACCACCAATTGATGGCAGTTGTTTTATCTGTCGTGGCGATATTTTTATAACTGAAGTTTTTGTTTCAGTCTGGGCTTCAATTTTATCGGCTGTAACACTGAATCCTTCAAGCATTGTAGCTGAAGGTGTTAAAAAAAGATTTTTTGTGAGAATTTCCCCTGCTTTTAATTGGATATCTATCTGTAAGGTGTCGTAACCCATGTAACTGACCATAAGTACATATTTACCGGGAGGTACCTTGGTGATATTATAATAACCATCAATATCTGTTGCAGCTCCAAATGTTGTTTTATAAAGATATACATTGGTATATAATATGGGCTCTCCATTTTCTTTTGAATATACAAAACCTCTTATACTTGCTGTCTGACTGTAAGCTAAAATATTAATAATCAAAAACAATAAGGTTAAAATTTTTCTTATAAACATAATTTTATATTTACTTAGTCATTTGGTATAATATGTCGAACTGTTCTTTGGTTAAAGGCATTACAGATAAACGTGATTGCTTTATCAAAAGTACATCTTTTAATTTTATTTCAGCTTTTATTTGTTCAATTTTTACAGTTTTTTTAAATTCTTCAACAGGAACTAAATCCACTGCAACCCATTGTTTTTCTGGAGTAGTAGGGTCGGGGTATGCTTCACTGATTACTTTTGCCAGCCCCAGAATTTCTTTTCCAATATTGCTGTGATAAAAGAGAACTTGGTCATTCTTCTTCATTTGCATCAAATAATTACGTGCCTGATAATTTCTGACGCCATCCCATTTAGCTTTGCCTT
This sequence comes from uncultured Bacteroidales bacterium, assembly GCA_964628845.1. Classification (GTDB taxonomy): domain Bacteria; phylum Bacteroidota; class Bacteroidia; order Bacteroidales; family PXBB01; genus JAKIYU01. The sequence goes on from CAZVOS010000156.1 coordinate 2,094, forward strand.
GTTCTTTGAAAAGCTGCCATGAATAGGTAGTGGGTTCAGATTTAACAAGCCAGAAATTCATCAGTGGAGTATTTTATAAATCAGTTCTTTAAATAGAGCTTCATCATTTTTTGTGGGCATATCTATGCCCTTCGATTTGGCATCAGCTTCGCGTAGATAGGAGAATATATGAGCCAGTTTTTGAACAGGATAATTTTGAGCAGCTTTTATATAATCATCAACAAAGAAAGGATTGCACGACAAAGTAGAAGCAATTTCTTTCCTGTCTGATTTGTTTTTGACAGTATGGTACAGCAGCACTTTGGTAAAATAGCTGAATAACATCACAAGGACTTGCTGTATAGGGTTTTCTTTGGGATTATGTACAAAATAATTAATAATTCTGTTGGCTTTTAATATATTTTTACGGCCCAAGGCATTTTGAAGTTCAAAAATATTATATTCTTTACTAATCCCTATATTTTTTTCAACATCATCGGTGGTAATTTCTTTATGTGCTGGTAAATTAATGAGGAGTTTCTTAATCTCATTAGCTATACGCGACAGGTCATTCCCAATGCTTTCAGAGAGCATCTGAACAGCGTACTGATTTATTTTGTAACCTTGTACTTTTACGTAAGCGTTTATCCAGTCGGGCAACTGGTTGTCGTATAAGGGTTTTGATTCGAAGAGTATGGATTTTTTCTGAATGGTTTTAGCGAAAAGCTTACGTTTATCTATGGATTTGTATTTATAACAGATAACTAGAATAGTTGAATTTAAAGGGTTTTCGATATAATCCTGTAATTTTTCAATATCATTCAGGTTCTGTGCTTCTTTTACAATAACCACCTGATAATTGGCCATCATTGGAAATCTTTTGGCATAACTGATGATAGTTTGCAAATCAGTTTCTTTTCCATAAACAATAGTTTGGTTGAATTCTTTTTCGTCTTCAGTCAAAACTTTGTCGGCAATCAGGTTGCTTATCTCATCAATATAGTATGGTTCTTCTCCCATCAGAAAATATACAGGGTGATAAACCTTTTTTTCGATGCTTTCTTTTATTTGAACAAAATCCACAGTGTTCTTTTTTAATATTTTATTTTCCCCATGAAAATGTTTTAATGTCGAAACCTGCCAAAGTTAATATTTTATCAGTTACGGTTCTTAAAATTTCCTCGGTTTTTTGAGCTTTACTGTAAAATGAAGGAGAAGCCGGACAAATGATACCCCCTGCTTCTGTTATAGTTTTCATATTATTTATATGAATAAGGTTTAAGGGCATTTCGCGGTTTACAAGAATAAGTTTTTTTCTTTCTTTAAGTATTACATCGGCAGCTCTTGTTATCAGGTCGTCAGAAACACCTGCTGCAATCCTGCCCATGGTGCCCATAGTACACGGACAAATAATCATGACATCATAACCGGCAGAACCAGATGCAAAGGGTGCAAAAAAGTCAGTTTTTTTATAAATTTTAAAGGATGATTTTAAATACGATTTATTCTCTAATTCATGAAACCATACTTTTTTGGCACAGTCCGAAAAAACAAGCCCGCATTCTTCAATCTGATTTTGTAAAATTTCCAGTTGTTTTATCAGAAGCTCTGCATATACTGCCCCACTGGCTCCTGTTACCGCTATAATAACTTTGTGTTTTTTCATTTATTCTCTGAACCTGTAACATAGATTTATTGTCCAAGCAGTATGATATTGCCCCCAGTTGTACCATACTGTTGCATTCCCTTTGTGAGGGCGTATAGGGGTTAAAGAATTGGAACTTCTGAAACTGAAGTCAATATGGTCCGACAGGGGGTAATATAAGCCCAAAATTATGTTGGCTTCATTATAATAATAGTCTTCTTTTTCACCAAACAAAACCAGCCGATAATTGTCTTCTTCTTTATACCGCATAAGTCGGGCATAAGAAACACCTGCTTCATAAGTTATGTTGCCAATATACTCAACCTTATCCAATAAGGGTATAGTAAATTTGTAAAGTACAGGTATTTCTACATATTCCAGATGAAAGCGGTATGAGGTAAACCCATTGCGTTCGTTAGGAATTTTCTTGCTCCCTTTTTGTATGTACATGATTTGCATTTCTAATGCAGAATGGTCATTTAATTTTATAAAGGTAAACATTCCTGCATTAAACCCCAGTTTATTTGGCCCTTGCTGATTATCTCCGGAAACTTCGCTGGCTGTTAACCCACCCATAAAACCTCCGTTAAAACTCTGGGCTTTAATATCAATAATATGAATGAAAATAATAAATGTAAAAGCAGAAAATAGTATCCTCATATATATATTTTTCAAGAAGTTGCTAATTCATATGAATTTCTTGTATTCTATCTTTAAATTTTCAAATTTAAACAAAAATACAAAAAATATCATAATTTTGTAAGGGTATCAAATAATTCTTGTGTATAACTAAAAAACAAGTAATTATTAACCCTTAAAATTTATAACCATGAAAACAAATTTTAAACTCTCAGTTTTATGTCTTGCATTAATAGCAGGATTAAGTATGCAAAGTTGCAAAAAAGATGAGCCATTGGATGAAGGCAATAAGAAAAACATCCCCTCAAAATTTATGGTGGATATTCCTTCGTCTTTAAGTAGAAACGAAGCCAATAAAAATAAAAGTACAAAGATTGACACCTTACAGGGCAATAACATTTACCATCATCTAAGTACATTTATCTGGGTGGGCGAAAATGCAGCGGAAGTTGTTCAAGCTATCATTGTGGCTATTTCTACTCATAACATCAATCAAGCCATGACCTTTTCGTTTGTCAGCGATGTTGATGCACGTACAAAGAATGTTGTAGTTATCGAAAACTCTGATTATGAAGGTGTTACATGGGAATTTGAAATGACAATTACCGATGCCCTTTCAGAATCGAATGCAGATGGAGGTAAAGCACTGCAGGTTTTCTGGAACACCAATCCTATAAAAGGTATTGCCATCCTTAAACCATATAATATAGACCGTATAAACTATCTTAATTTTCCCGAACCTTTGTACAGGGTAGATTATAGCGAAGCAGGCAATCTGGGTTATTCAGCCCATATGTTTGTATATCTTGTGAATTTACCTCTTGCCAACCCATTAGATGACCCATATTCCATGTTAAGTATGAAAATGTTTGCAGGCAAATCAGGTAATTATGTTGATGTACTCGGCAATTCACATCACCCCAACGCCAAGTTTTTTACTGCTGAAACTGGATTTAATTATGCTTTTGTTGCCTCATGCAACGAATCGGCTAACATAGCTGTGGCAGAAGTGGGTTTGCCATCAAGTACTTTAAATACCAGCGACAGAATAGTCCTGCTTAAAGATAACTCAATCAAAGATGTATTTACAACACAGATATATCAAACATGGCCGAGTATCGACAGCGTAAGCGTTGCCTCTTACCTTTACAATACTGATGCTCCTGGTTATTTCAATAACAATGGTTTTGTACAGGGTGGGATAGCACCATCAGGAACTTATAATGATATTGAAGCCAGAATGAACCTTCTTTCACCATACAATCCTTATGATGTTGTTAATTTGACTGTAGTTTTTAAATAAAATAAAAGCTGACAGAATATAAAAAAGGGTGAGTTGCTAACAACTCACCCTTTTTTATATTAAATATTTTCTTTTACCATCCAATAACTCTTAATCCAACAGTAAAAGGATATAATTCGGGTTGTTTTCCATCTTTAAACAGAGGTGTTAGGGAATAATTTGCAAACAGGTTAACTATACCAAACCCAATTCTTACAGTTGCATCGGCTTTGAAGGGATGCAGGTTAAAATCATCAAAGGTCTTATCTTTGTATTTTGAACCATTCACTTCATAAATCTGTTTTGTATGAGCACCTAGACGAATACCTAAAATGGCACCAGCACCTATATGGAATTTATTTTTTTTACCTGTATTCACTTCCAATATTAAAGGCATGCTTAGGTAGCTAACGGTAAGTTTGTTTTTTATAAAATCTCTTGTAGTATCTTCAACGGCCATCACATCAGGAACTTTTGGAACAAGTAAGGTGTTGTTGATGAATTTATAGTTGTTATAAGTTAAACCAAGACCTGTTACAAGTCCAAAATGTTCTTTGTATAATTTTATATTCTGTTCATAAATATTAAGGCCAACACCTACAGATTTACTTGTTTTAATATCCATAAAATCATAACCACCTGGAATTTGCATTTTTTGATAGCGGTTGAGATAATTATTGATGCCTATCTCAATACCACCCCAGTGTCCTTTGAACTTTTCTTTCTTCTTTTTCTTGTCGTCGTCTGTTTTTGTGAGTATCTGTACTTCTTTCTGACCAATATTGAATTTGGTGGTATCTGTTTCGGATGTAGTTTCGCCTTTTTTATCACTTGCTTTTTTAACACTGCCAAGTCCACTGGTTTTAATATTTACATTGGTGGGTTCTTCATTATATAAAATACTACCCAGACCACTTATTTCACCCGTAAGCTCATTCTTAACATTAAGTTGTGCAGTTCCTGCGCCAGCCAAATCAATTTCGGTATTTGTTGTTTCAAGGTCGTAAGCTTTTATTGTGGCGGCCCCTTTTAT
>CAZVOS010000157.1:0-6668 GCA_964628845.1 uncultured Bacteroidales bacterium
GTTCCTGTTTGAAGTTCGATAGTACCGTTTAACCTGCTTTCGTCTGATTCAGGCATAAAGTCAGTTCCAATAAATTTCATGAGTGCAAATGATGCAAAGAATAAAATAAAAGCACCTATAGCTACAGTTTTTTTTCGTTTTAATGCCCAACGTAATGTTCTTTCGTAACTGTTGTCCAGTTTGTCGAGCATTTTTCCGAATGTGTTGTTGTAGCTGAGGCGTGATTGTTTTACTTTAACGGGTCTTAATTTCATGAACTTGGAAGCGAGCATGGGTATAAGTGTTATGGCTGCCAGTGTGGACGTGCAAACGGTGATGGTAACAATCCAACCGAGTTGATTGAACATAACACCTGTTAGCCCCGAAACTAATGTAAGCGGAAAAAATACCGCCACAACAACAAGAGTGGTAACAATAACAGAAAGCCAAACTTCGTTGGTGGCATATATGGCTGCTTCACGCGGACTGCTTCCCCTTTCGATATGCCGGGTAATGTTTTCGAGAACCACAATGGCATCATCCACAACCATTCCTATTGCTATTGCCAGCGATGTAAGCGATATGATGTTAATGGTGTTGCCACTTATAAATAAGTAGATGAATGACACAATCAACGAAATAGGGATGGTGAGCACAATAATAAATGTAGCCCGCCACCTGCCTAAAAATACAAGTATGACAAGCACCACAAAGATAAAGGCATACATCAGTGTTTCAGATAGATTATTGATGGAGTTTGTAATAAAGTCGGAAGTATCCATTATTTCATTAATCTTGATATCTGGAGGTAATTCAGTAACAAGGTCTTTCATTTGTTCTTTAACATCCTTTGAGATTTGAATGGTATTAGCCCCCGATTGTTTCATCACAAACATTCTGAGCCCTTGCCCTCCATAAATTCTTTCGTGAAGTGAAACGTCCTTTCTTCTGTCTTCAATTCTGGCAATATCTTTTAAATAGACGGGCTTCCCGAGGTAGTTACCCACCACAAGGTTTTCAATCTCATAACTCTCTTCAAATTCTCCCTGAATACGTACAGGATAATCGATGTTACCCATTTTGATGTTACCTGAGGGCATGTTGAAGTTTTCCGAAGCAATCACACTGCTTACCTGTTCAAGCGTGAGGTTGTGAGCTTCGATGCTTTTGGCATCTATTTCAACATACACAACCCTTTTGGGTGCTCCCATCATGCCCACAGAACCAATGCCTTCGATGCGGTTAAGTGGATTGATAAGCTTTTCGTCGAGTATCTTCTGCAAACCCATATAACTTTCTTTGGCTGTTACAGCATAAAAAAGGATGGGCATCATACTCGTGTTGAACCGGAATAATAAAGGTCTGTCAGCACCTTCGGGCAAGAAATCGAGTATCATTTCCATCACATTGCGTATGTCGTTGCTTGCTTCGTCGAGGTTGGTGCCCCAGGTAAATTCCATGGTGATGATGCTTAAATTGTCATACGACACTGAGCTTATCTCATCAAGGTTCTCCACAGTGTTGAGCTGGTCTTCCAGTATTTTGGTTATATTGGTTTCAATATCAGCAGCATTGGCTCCGGGATAGGATGTCATTACCGAAATAAAGGGTGGGTCAATCTGTGGATACAGGTCTATTGGTAAATATGATAAAGAATAAAAACCCATTACTATGACACCCACAAATATCATCATTGTGGTGATGGGTTTGGTTACGGCTGATTTATATATGCTCATGACTTTGTTTGTTTATATTATTTGACTATTTCAACGGCTATTCCATCAATCAGCCGCGACTGACCTTCTGTAATTATTTTATCACCTTCTTTAAGGATGTCAGAAATTATTTCTACTTTATTGTCGAAGCGTCTGCCTATGGTTACTCCAACACGTTTGGCAAAACCTTTTTCCTCAATAAAGACATATCTCTCGTTCGACCCTTGCATCTTTAAGACCGAAAGGGTAGGGACTAAAATGGCTTCAACTTCACCCGTTTCGAAGAGAGCACGGCAAAACATGCCAGGGCGTAAGTTTTCATTAGCGTTGGGTACAATTATTTCCACTTGAAAAGTTCTGGTGAGCTGGTCAATGGTGGGATATATACGGAGTACCTTAGCTTTAATGTTTTTATCGGGATATAAATCGCTTAAGATACTTACCTCCATATTGGCTTTTATTATTGGGTAAAGGGCTTGTGTAACATTAACGATGGCTTTCAGGGGGTTGATTTGTACGAGAGATACAACGGCGGCTTTCCCTGCCTGGGTGTTGGGTGCCCCTGAGAACATCTCCCCATTCTGATAGTATTTACCTGAAACAACACCGCTGAAAGGTGCTTTTAAACGGCTGTTTTCTTCAAGAAAACGCACATTATTTTTGGTAATCTCATATTGTGTCTTCAACTGGTCGTATTGTTGCTTTGGGATGCTGTTGGTGCTGATGAGCGTGTCGAAACGGGCCATATCCACCTCAAGACTGCTCAGTTGGAGCTTTGCCTGATATAATTGTGTCTGATCCATCTCTACCAGCAAATCACCCTCATTAAAACGGGAGCCCACTTCAACATATATTTTATTGATACGTCCCGGTGCAGCAGGTGCATAATATACCTCGTTGAATGCCAGTAAATTAGATGTAAATTCGTAGGTCTTATTGATTTTCTCTTTCTCAAGGGCCATCACCTTTACCTTTTCAGTTTTCTTTATGTCCTCATCAGTATCCTCTTTTTTATCATTCGAACATGCTGAAAATAAAACAGTTAATGACATTAAGAAGATAATAATTATTTGTTTATTCAAATCACTTCTTTTCATAATTGACAGGTATTAATTTATTTTATAATTTATTTAATAATTTATCCAGAGCAGTTTTTGCTTCGAGTAACTGCATTAATGACATATTGTATGAATTTTCTTGCTGAAGCATGGTGCTGTTGGCAGTAGTTAAATCGAGACTCGATACAATGCCCTGTTGGTATTTCAGATATATTTTATCGTAAACCCTTCGTGCCAGCTCAACATTTTCTTTTTGTGCCTCATATAATTCTATAGCCGATTTAAGGTTGTAACGCAATTGTTTTTCCTGTATCTGCAACTGCTCGCCCACTAGAGCCAACTGATTGTCCATAGACAACAACTTGTATTTTGCTTTATTATGTTCAAAATAACGCTTGCCACTCGAAAATAATGGAATACTTACATTAATCCCTATGATATTTTTAGGTGAGAAATCAAGCTGGGGTTTTTTAAGTTTTTCTGTATGGCTGTAGAAGCCGGTAGCTGTTGGAAGGAATTTTACTTTTTCCATAAGCAGCCCTTTATAAGCCAGGTCTTTCTGTAAACTCATTAATTGGTAGTCAACATTGTTTTGCAGTGCAAAGCCACTTTCCTGACTGCTTTTAATATCGGCTTTTGCCATCAGGTTGAGCAAGCCATCGGTGAGTATTATCTCAGTGTCGGCAGACACACCCAGATACAGCCGCAAGAGGTTGAGAGCCATCTCGAGTTGACGTTCAGCCGTTTTAACTGAGTTTTGCAGCATCAGTTTCTGGAGGGCAATCTGGTCGCGGTTGGTTTCGTCAAGAATACCCACTTTAACCAGTGCATCAGTCTTGGATAAGACTTCTTCCATATTACTGACATTTTTCTCTAATATACTTTTGCTTTGTTCTGAAATTAATACAATAGTATATGTATTGATGACCTGTGCTTTTATGTCGGCATCAGTTTTTTGGTAACTCACTTCGCTGAGTTCTTTATAAAGTTTGGCCATCTGGATGCCTACAATATAACTGCCACTGAAGATGAGCTGCCCTACTGAGAAACTTAAATTGCTTGTGGGGTTAAAGGTAAAAGCCATAGGACCTATAAATGCCTTGGCATTGAAGAAATCCTGATAATCCATTTTGGCATCTGCCTGTGGTAAACCCTGTGCAATAGTGGCCTTAAACGACTCATGTGCCTCGAGCATGGCCAATGAAGCACTCTTTAATTGTTTGTTGTTCTGTAAAGCATGCTGCACTGCCGATTCTACCGATAGTTCCAGCTTTGTCTGAGAACGGAGCTGTACTGAAAGAATCAAAAGCATTATAAGTATTGCTTTTTTAAAAATAGTATTCATTTCTATTTAAATTAAATGTTTTTATTCTTTTTCCTTGTTTCTATTAAGTTGTCTATTATTTCAATACCTTTTGGTGTTGAAATGCCTCTTGTAAAATTGACTATGATATTCATAAATACATCAGCTCTTGAAAATGTACCCGAAGGAAATAATTTCTCATCCGATGTTGCTTTAAATTGTATGTTTAAAATACGTGATATGATATCAATATTTATATCATTCCTGAAAATACTTTCATCAATACCTTTTTTAATCAAATCGTAAAGCATTTTCATATGCTCTTCTTCCTGACGGGGTATCAGCTCCTGACATATTTTATGATGGTATTTCTGTAAATCAGAAAAAAAAGTGGGGTTTATTTGGTTTAAACGATTTACAAAGTCATACATCACTTTATAAATGGCCTCAAGCACATTAGGTGTGGTGGAAATGATGGCATATATATTTCTGTTTTGCTCTTTTTTATGATTTATCAGTGCTGCATGGAGTAAATCATCTTTATCCCTGAAATTCTCATAAATAGTACGTTTCGAAATGCCCATGTGTTTGGCAATGTCATCCATAGTTATACTTCTGATACCATATTGTATGAATAACTGAAAAGATTCGTTTAATATTCTTTCGTACATAGAATTTTTTTTTGCAAAATTAGAAAACTTTTAAAACAAAAATAGTTTTATTAATATTTTAACAAAAAATTAACATTAGAATAATGAGACGAAATTATACTGTTGATTTGTTACGTGCAAAGTGAAATTTTTTAATGGGAGTAATAGGGGGTTAAAGAGGGGAAAAAGGAGGTTAAAGTAGAGTATGCCGATTTATATAATATTATTAAGAAAAAGCAGTTGGTATATCAGATTTATTTTTATTTTTGGGGTAAGAAAAATGTAATTAGAATGAAAACAATAAAACTGACAAACGGCAAGCACAGGGATAATGTTGTGGTATTTATTACTTTCGAAAAGGATACGGAGCTTATAAAGCAGCTAAAGGCATTAGGTTATACCCGATGGAGCCAGACAAAAAGAGTGTGGTATGCTTTGGGGCAGAATTTTGACTTAAATGTATTTTTTAAGGCCATGCAGCCCTATGCATTTATTGATTACAGTGCATTGAATGTGAAGGACTTATCAACAAACAACTGGGCAAATCAAGAAACTAAGGAAGCGCAAAGCAAGCAAGTAGTTGAGCAAACCGAGAAAGACAGGATAACATTACCACATGTGCAGGAGCGAGTTTTGCAACTGCGACTTTGGATGGAACACAGAAGATACAGTAAGTCTACCATTGAGACATATACCGACTGTGTACGTTTGTTTTTGTCGTATTATGCAGACAGGGAACCTTGCACTCTTTGCAACGATGACGTCGTGGTATTTGTAAATGAGTACATACTCAAAAAACAACTGAGTTATTCGTATCAGAATCAGTTTGTAAATGCCATAAAACTGTATTTCAGGGAAGTAGAAAAGAGCTGTATAGAAATAGATAAACTGCAACGTCCGCGCAGGGAGCATAAGTTACCTAATGTACTCAGCAAGCAAGAGGTTAAAGCCATTCTTAATGCCCTTACCAACCAGAAGCACAGGGCTATGCTGAGCTTGATATATGGCTGCGGACTCAGGAGGGCAGAGTTGCTGTATCTTAAGCCCGAAGATATCGACAGCAAAAGAGGACTGCTGAAAATTAACCAGAGCAAAGGTAAAAGAGACAGGGTGGTGCCATTATCCGAGAAGCTCATCAATATGCTTAGGGAGTATTATCTGGTTTACAGACCCAAAGAATGGCTTTTTGAGGGGCAATATCCAGGCACATCCTATTCGGAACAGAGCTTGATGAGCGTATTAAAACAGGCATTGTCAAAAACAAACATTAAAAAACCTGTAAGTCTGCACTGGCTGCGACACAGTTACGCCACGCACCTCTTGGAGGGGGGTACCGATACGCGTTTTATACAGAAACTGTTGGGACATAAGAGCAGCAAAACCACTGAGATATATACACATGTGAGTAACAAGAGTTTGAGGAATATAAAGAGCCCGTTTGATGATTTATAAATTTAAGTGTTTCTTGCCACTAAACTTCCAGTGAGCGACAGTCGAACTGGCACTAAGACACGGAATATTTAAATTTGATTAAAAATAAAAGAAGTTGTTAAATTAATGTATATATTTGTGTCATGAAATATTTTGGTATATGAAAACCCGGATTGAGTTGGAAAATAAGATAAAAGAGCTTAAATCTATTCTTTTACAAAAGTATTTTGTTGAGAAAATAGGTATATTTGGTTCTTATGTAAGAGATGAGCAAAAGGAATCGTCCGACATTGATATTGTTGTTTCATTCAGCAGGCCACTTGGCTGGGAATTTTTCGATTTACAGTTTTTTCTGGAGCAGGAATTAGGGCTTAATGTTGATATTATTACAGAGAAAGCCATAAAGGAGCAGATAAGAAAAGAAATATTAAAGAGTGTAAAATATTTATGACACCTATTGAAAGAAGCTACATTTTACATTTGGAAGAGATGTTGGATTCTATGAAAAGAATTCAGGCATATATTGAAGGAT
>CAZVOS010000158.1:0-6661 GCA_964628845.1 uncultured Bacteroidales bacterium
TTGTCATTTTATTAACTTCTCCCCTGCGAGTTTGTTTATTTTCTTTAAATCATCATAATTGTTGAACTCTATAAATTTAATACCCGGAAGCAAAGGACGGAATTGTAGTTTCAGTTTTTCATTACCCATAATACTTAATGCTCCTGATGTGGAACCATGATACGCATTTTTAAAGGCAATAATTTGGGGTCTTCCCGTATATTTTCTGGCTAATTTTATAGCTCCTTCAATGGCTTCTGCCCCTGAGTTTACATAATATACAGAGTGGAGTTGTTCAGGCAGGTATGCACATATTTTTTGAGCCAGTCGCACTTGTGGATTTTCAACATATTCTCCATAAACCATCAGGTGCATATATTTATCTAATTGTTTCTTTATTGCTTCAATCACTTTGGGATGCCTGTGCCCTAAATTGCTGACACTTATCCCTGAAATAAAATCAAGATAAGCTTTCCCGCGTATGTCGTAAATATATGAACCTTCTGCTCTTTCAATTTCTAAAGCCAAAGGTTTAATGCTCGTTTGTGCCAGATAGTTGTAAAAAAGCTCTTTATCAGTTCTCATCTTAAATAGTATTATCTAAATTATTTATTCCTTTTATTGCATTATTCAATCTTGTTTCTTCAGTCCCTGATATTATTATATAAGGTCTTTTAAATTTTCTGAGTTCCTGTTCGAACAAATTAAAAAAATAAGTTCTTAAAAAGGGGTGTTCTCTTTGCTTGTCAAAAATCCAAGGCAAGTCTATATCCATTAATAAATACAAGTCATATTCTTGTTTTTCATATTGCTTTAGTATCCAATTCGGACATGTTTTATAAGCATCTTCATACCATATTTTAATAACACTTAATTCTGTATCGGCAAAAAGATAATTATCTGTAAACTTTTTAGTTTCTGAAATTTGATATATATGTTGAGTAGCTATTATCTCCAAATCGAATTTATTATATGGACGTTGAATATTATTTAAATAATCTCTTGCAAATTCCGTTACACATTTACCATTAAAATATTTTGCCAGTTCTTTGCATATCTGTGTTTTTCCTGTAGATTCAGGTCCTGTAATGGCAATTTTTCTTAACACTTGAATAATTTAATGAAATTAAATGTAAAATTAAAAGAAATACTTAATCCATCTAATTTTTGTTTATTTAAACAATTTTTGTAATTAAAATTTTTGTAAAAATGAAACTTCATTTATATTTGTATTTTTGCAAACATTAAAATAATTAAACCATGCCTCCCACACCTGGCAAATTACTAATGACTATTAATTCACCTGCTGATGTAAAAAATCTCAATGAGGATGAATTGATTATTCTTTGCAAGGAAGTGCGTGATTTCATTATTGAATGTGTATCTTTAAATCCTGGTCATTTTGGTGCAAGTTTGGGTGTTGTTGAATTGACAGTTGCCCTGCATCATGTCTTTGATACACCCTATGATAAAATAGTATGGGATGTGGGGCATCAGGCCTATGCCCATAAGATATTAACAGGCAGGCGTGATTTGTTCTATACGAATAGGATGTACAAAGGGATTAGTGGTTTCCCACGAATGAGCGAAAGCCCGTATGATGCTTTTGGAACAGGTCATTCTTCAACTTCAATTTCGGCAGCTCTGGGTATGGCTGTTGCCTCTAAACTCAACAATGAAAACAGACATCACATAGCCGTTATCGGTGATGGTTCAATGACAGGAGGGATAGCTTATGAAGCTCTTAATAATGCAGGTGTGGCAATGGCCGACCTGCTTGTTATTCTGAATGATAATGGTATCGCCATTGACCAGAATGTTGGGGCTTTAAAAGAGTATCTTACGGATATTTCCACATCCAAAACCTATAACAAATTAAAGAATGATGTATGGAATCTGCTGGGAAGTATGAAAACCTATGGACCTAAAACAAGAGTTATCATACAGAAACTGGATAGTGCCTTAAAAACAGCTCTTTTAAAACAAAGCAATTTATTTGAGTCTTTCAAATTCAGATATTTCGGACCTGTTGATGGCCACGACATTATACGCCTTACTAAATTACTTGAAGATATTAAAAATATTCCTGGACCCAAATTATTGCATTGTATTACTGTTAAAGGCAAGGGTTTCAAAAAAGCTGAAAAGGAACAAACAAGATTTCATGCTCCAGGATATTTTGATAAGGAAACAGGTGAGATATCTGTAAGTCCTTGCCAGAAGTTAAAACCACCAAAATTACAGGATGTGTTTGGTGAAACTCTTGTTGAACTGGCCGAGAAAAATGAAAAAATTGTAGCCATCACACCAGCCATGCTTACGGGTAGTTCGCTTACTTTTATGAAAGACAAATTCCCTAATCGAACATTTGATGTAGGTATTGCTGAACAACATGCCGTCACTTTTGCTGCTGGTATGGCTGCTTTAGATTTTATTCCCTATTGTAACATCTATTCTACATTTATGCAAAGGGCTTACGACCAGGTGATACACGATGTGGCACTACAGAAATTAAATGTTGTTCTATGCCTCGATAGAGGCGGACTGGTGGGTGAGGATGGTGCCACCCATCATGGTGTTTTCGATATAGCTTACCTCAGATGTATCCCTAACATTATTATTGCTTCTCCAATCAATGAAGTGGATTTAAGAAACCTGCTTTTTACAGCCCAAATCAGAAACAACGGCCCTTTTGCTATCAGATATCCCAGAGGTCATGGGGTGTTGCTTAAATGGAAAAAAGATTTTAGGGAAATTGAAATTGGGAAAGCAGTCAAATTGTCCGATGGAGATGATATAGCAGTGCTGTCGTTCGGATTTATTGGCAATAATGTGATACATGCTACCAAAGCTCTTAATGCGGAAGATATTCATGTTACACATTATGATATGCGTTTTGCAAAACCCCTCGATGAGTCGGTGCTGCTAGAAGTCCTGAATAAATTTGATACACTTATAACTATCGAAGATGGGGTAATTAATGGCGGCTTAGGAACTGCCGTAACTGAATTTGCTATGGATAATAATTTGCATCCAAGTATATTACGTATGGGTGTTCCTGATAGATTTATTGAGCAGGGTTCTGTAGATGAACTCCATAAAGAATGTGGTATTGATTCTGACAGTATCGTTAAGGTGATAAGAGAACATATTAAGAAATGAAATTACTTACTTTATTGCTCATAGCTGTTGGACTTGCGATGGATTGTTTTGCCGTTGCTGTTGGAACTGCTTTTGCCAACCAAAATGAAAAAATGAAAAAATTTACATCAGTATCTTTAATATTTGGGCTGGCTCATTTTATTATGCCTTTGTTGGGCTGGCTTATTGGCAATGCTTTTAAAAAACATATCGAATCCTTCGACCATTGGGTAGCTTTTACTCTTTTATTATTTATTGGCGTTAAAATGCTAATAGAAGCTTTTAAAAAGAACGGGAATAAGAGTTTTTTAATAGATAAATTTTCTGTTGTTATTTTGCTTAGTATTGCTACAAGTATTGATGCCTTAATTGTTGGAATGTCGCTTAATTTACTCGATTTCCATTTATTATTTAGTGTTATTGTAATATCATTTTTTGCATTTGCTATATCATTAATAGGTTTTGTTGTAGGGAAAAAACTCGGATGTGTTTGTGGAAACAAAGCCGAAATACTTGGTGGACTCATTCTTATATTTATTGGTTTTAAAGTTCTTATAGAGCATTTATCATTATAAAAATTATACGATGAAAATTTTAAATTGCATTTTTATCAGCTTTATGCTTCTTATTTTTGCTAGCTGCGATACAACAACAGCCGAAGATTATCTTTTTCAGGGGGTAAAGAAAACAAAAGAAAACGACCTAAAAGCTGCCAAAGAGCTTTTTGACAAAGCCATCGAAAAGAAACCCGATTATGCGGAGGCATATAAATACAGAGGTCGTGTTAAATTTAATTTAAATGATTCCAAAGGTGCTTTAAATGATTTTTCAAAAGCCATTGAAATTAATGAAAATTATGCAGAGTGCTATTATAACAGGGGTACCATTTATTTTTATCTCGATGATATTGAAAGTGCCTGTAAAGATTTCCGAAAAGCTAAGGAATTAAATTATCCCTATGTGGATGAAAATTATAAGATTTGTAATTATTATAATTAACCTATTTCTCAATCAGCCCTCTGCCTATCTTTTTTATCTTTTTTTCTGCTTTAAAATCTTCAACAATTTTATCCAATACCCCATTTATAAAGATATTACTTTTGGGAGTACTGTATATTTTTGATATTTCAATATATTCATTTAAAGTGACTTTAACAGGTATCAGAGGAAATTCTAGAAATTCACACACAGCCATATTCATGATGATATTATCCATAATCGCAAGCCGGTCCATTTCCCAGTTTTGTGTGTATGTTGATATAATTTGCAGATATGCTTGATTATTATTTATTGTCTTTTTGTAAAGTGTCTGTGCAAAGAATATATCTTCCTGAAAATCATTGTCGTCCTTATCTGTAAACCTATAGTTAAAAACAGTTTCGGAGTTGAGCGACTGGAGTATTTTAATCAGGATAAAAGTAACCTGCTCGTAATCGTTTATCCAGTGAATACTTAAATCTTCGTAATAATCAAACAAAGGGCGGTGTGTATAAATAAATTTCTTGAGCAGTTTAAGAATGATACTTTTATCATGCTCAAATGTATTTCCTGAATCCTGTATATAACTTTTATACAGGGCACTAGACCTGAACTTTCTGAATATGCGTCTGGGAATATCTTGATTACCTGTCCAATTAATGTTTCTGCTTTTAAGTATTCTTGTCAGATCGGCATTCTTCCTTAAACTGGCTAAAAGCAAATTGTTTAAAAACTTTAATGAAGGGTTTAAGTCCTCTTCGCTTGGCAGTTGTTTTAACTTAGATTCTTCTGCATGTTTAAATGCCATATCATTGATGTCGAAAAGCAAAGACAACTGGTGATAAAATAATGAAAAAAATTTATCTATACTGTGCAATAATTCGTTCTCGCCTCTGCTTATATCTGTTTTGTCCGATTGGTGATGGGCATACAATGCCTGTAGGACTTTAATTCTGACTTGCCTGCGACTGAGCATATGATGAAATGTAAATGAACTCTTGCTGCAAAGTTATTATTATTTTTTCATTATAAATAAAAAATAATCGGAATATGTTAAATATTTAATATGTGTAAGAGAAATTCAATACTAAATTTCTTTACTTTTGTTTATTATTTGATAAAAAATGATTAAATCTATATGTGTATTCTGCGGATCGCGTACAGGCAGAAATGATGAATTTTCGAGGATTGCTTATGACTTTGGGAAATTATTGGCTTTAAATAATATAACTCTTGTTTATGGAGGTGCCAAGGTAGGAATTATGGGTGCTGTTGCCAATGGTGTTTTGGAAAATAAGGGAAAAGCCATAGGTGTTTTGCCCGTTTTTTTTAAAGAAAAAGAAATTATTCACGACAATTTGACTGAATTAATATTAGTTGATTCCATGCACGAACGCAAAGTTAAAATGATTGATATGTCCGATGCTTTTGTGGCACTCCCAGGCGGATTTGGTACACTGGATGAGATATCCGAAGTGCTTACTTTATCTCAACTAGGTAAATATAAAAAACCTTTGGGCTTTCTTAATATGGGCGGATTTTTTAACTACCTCTTGTTGTTTTTTGAAAGCATGTATGCATATCAGTATATCAAAAATGAACACCTTGAATTGTACCATGCCTCTTCCGATCCTTCTGAACTTATTCAATGGCTCGAAAATTATAAAGCACCTAAAGTAAAACAATGGATTAAATAATTTTAAATGTTTAAAACTAAATATTATGCGTAAAACATTCATGCTGTATTTTCTACTCTTATCAACCCAAACATTTTTGTGGGCTCAAACAAAACTAACTACTCCTGCTGAAAAGAACTTTATTAAACTAAACACTTCAACAGAACAAACGAGTTTAATATCTTTCTCATTGTCGGAGTTTTATGCTAAAGAAGTCTTAACTGAAAAAGGATTAAGTCTTGAAATATATGCTGACAAAACTACAAAACTCCTTAAGCAAGGAACTCCGGATTTGCCTAAATATGCAGTGTCGCTTATTATTCCTGAGAATGGTGAAATGAATATACAGATTAAATCTTCGAAATATATTGAGTTCACAAATTATCATCTAGCCCCGTCAAAGGGTAATTTGTACAGGAATATAAATCCTGATGATGTGCCTTTCGTTTACGGAAGTATCTACGAAGAAAATAATTTTTTTCCTGGAAGACTTGCCGTTTTGGATAAACCATACATCATGCGTGATTTCAGAGGGCAGTGTGTGTATATTTTTCCTTTTCAGTACAATCCTGTAAGTAAGACACTTAGGGTATATTACAAAATGGATATAGAAGTAAAACCACAAAATCAGAACAATCCACAAATTATTACAAAAATCAGAGCTGATAAGCCAATTGTTAATGAATTTGAACAGATATATGACAGCCATTTTATGAATTACAATCAGTTCAATAATGTAAAATACACACCCCTCGAAGAGCAGGGGAGTATGTTGGTTATTTCTTATGGGGCTTATATGAATGCCATGCAGCCATTTGTCGACTGGAAGAACACTATTGGCATCCAAACAACCATGGGGGATGTATGGAATTGATCACAGTGGATAT
>CAZVOS010000159.1:0-6597 GCA_964628845.1 uncultured Bacteroidales bacterium
TTACACCCATTGTAAATAACATCAATTTTATTTTCAGGGATATTGTAGGTTTCTACCAAATCCTGTTTTGAATATTCCGAAACTGTAAACAGATATTTTGCTTTAAGGGCATATCGTGGAAAAAAATACCTGAAATAAGAAGCAATAAGGAAAGGCATATCTTCGGGATGGTGTTCAAAGTTTAAATCGTGTATCACCTGAATACATGGGATTTTAGAATGCAAGGTGCTCCATCCGTCGGGGCTCAGGTAAATATCGGCTTTAAGTTTTCTTAGAAAAAAAGGGAGTAGTACTTCAAATCTCAGAAACCATAACACAGGGTGTCGTGATGGAGGATATAGAATTACAGGTTTCACATTGGGGGCAAAAATAAAATGACTGTCGTATGTCCTGTCGAAGATAAAATAAAAGGTATGTTGGGGATTATTTACTGTAATGCGTTTCAATATTTCATATGTAAACCAACCCAGTCCTTCGAGTTTATTTTTCAGTAATAACTGTGTGTTGACAACTATATTCATTTGAAGTAAGAGGTTTATAAACCAAGTTCCAGAACCGTTAAAGGGTCAATTCGTTTTTTGTACCACTGCACTCCCCAATGCAGATGCGGCCCGGTAGAGCGACCAGTAGAACCCACTTCCCCAATTTTTTGTCCTTTGATGACCTTTTCTCCATCGCTAACAAATGTTTTAAGCAGATGCACATATACACTATTAAGTCCTAAGCCATGGTCAAGCAGAATGAAGTTTCCATTATAATGAAAATCATCGCCTTTTATACAAACCACGCCATCAGCCATTGCATAAACAGGTGTACCCGATGGAAGAGCTATATCAATGCCATTATGAGGATTTTTAGCTTCTCCATTTAATATACGCTGACTGCCAAAAACGCCACTGATGCGTCCTCCTTCAACAGGGCGTATAAATCCTGAAATAAAATAAGCTTCATCGGTTGTATCAATTTTTTTTCTGGCTTCTGTTATCATTTTGCTTTCTCGTTCAATCTTTTCAAGTATGTTAGCAGGGGGATTCACATATTTTTGAGCCAAATCATTTATTTTTTGAATATCATAATCCCTTTTTTGAAGTATTAGCTCTTTTGTCTCAATGGAGCCATCAATAAAAACCAGTTTTAATACCTGTTTACCAATATCGTCCCTATCGAAACCTAATACAAAAACACCATTGCTGTCGTATTTAATTTTTGTATCGTTCAGATATACAGATTTTACATTTAAAGCTTTGCCAATAATCAGATGTCCTGGATGTGCTTTTCCTATTAACTCAAGATTCTTTTCGGTACATTGGGTAAATACAGAATGACAAAAAAGTATTAAAAATATTGAAATTAAACGGGACATTCTTCTAAATACTTTTTTATATTATTATACACCCTTTTGTTTACGTTTTCTGTATCTGATTTAACGAATTTATCGCCGGTAATATTTTCATAAAGTTCAATATATCTTTCTGATACCGAATGAATGAAGTTTTCGTCCATAAATGGGACATCTTGTCCTTCTTTACCTTGAAAACCTTTTTCCATAAGCCATTCGCGAACAAATTCCTTTGAAAGCTGACGTTGTTGTTCTCCTTTATTAAAAAGCTCTTCGTAAGTGTTCAGATAGAAATATCTTGAAGAGTCTGGGGTATGGATTTCATCAATAAGATATATTTTGCCCTCTTTTTTACCAAATTCATATTTTGTATCCACCAGAATCAATCCCATTTTTTTTGCAATTTCGGTACCCCTATCGAAAAGGGCTTTGGTATATTTTTCCAGTATTTCGTAGTCACTAATGGAAACGAGCCCAGATGAGATAATCTCTTCTTTTGAAATATCTTCATCGTGCCCAACAAGCGCTTTGGTTGTAGGTGTAATGATGGGTTGTTCAAATTTCTGGTTTTCTTTCATTCCTTCTTTTAAAGGAACACCACATAATGTGCGAATGCCTGCTTTGTATTGTCGCCATGCATGTCCGGTCAGATATCCTCTTATAACCATTTCTATTTTAAAAGGTTCACAAAAGTGTCCTACGGTAACCATAGGATCGGGAGTTGCTATTTTCCAATTGGGGACAATGTCCTTGGTTTCATCAAGAAATTTGGAGGCAATTTGATTCAAAACCTGTCCTTTGTAAGGTATTCCTTCTGGTAATACCACATCAAAAGCTGATATACGGTCGGTTACTACCATCACTAATAATTTGTCTTTGATGTTATAGACATCTCGTACCTTTCCTATGTAAACATTTTTTTGTTCTTCAAAAATAAAATCTGTTTTTATTATTGCTTTATTTTTCATTTTTTAAAGTTGTATGGTTTTCAATATTATATGCATTTATTATTTTGGTTACCAGATGATGTCTCACCACGTCTTTTTCGTTAAGGTAAACAAAGCAAATTCCTTCAATACCCTTAAGGATTTCTTGTACTTTTATAAGACCGGATGGTTGATTTTTAGGGAGGTCCACTTGTGTAATATCACCGGTAACGACGAATTTGGCTGATTTGCCCATACGGGTTAAGAACATTTTGAGCTGTGCTTCGGTGGCATTTTGAGCTTCGTCGAGTATCACAAAGGCGTAATCGAGTGTGCGTCCTCTCATAAAAGCGAGAGGAGCAATTTCAATGGTTCTGTCTTCAAGATAAGATGCAAGCTTGGGGGCAGGTATCATATCATACAAAGCATCGTATAATGGCTGCAGATAAGGGTCGAGTTTGTCTTTGAGGTCGCCTGGCAAAAATCCTAGATTTTCTCCAGCTTCAACAGCAGGACGTGTCAGTATTATTTTACGTACTTCCTTGTTTTTTAAAGCTTTAACAGCCAGAGCAACAGCCGTATAGGTCTTGCCTGTGCCAGCAGGTCCTATGGCTATAAGCATGTCTTTTTGTGTAATGGCATCAACCATCTTCATCTGGTTTGGTGTACGGGCTTTTATTATCAATCCATTACGTCCATGTACCAGGATATCATTATTTGTTTTTAACTCTGTATTTTCTCCTTCATTTTCAAAAATTGATTTAACATCCGAAGCTGTCAAAATGTTATGTTTCTCAAGATTATATATCAAAAGTTTGTATTTTCTTTCAAATTCAAAAATATCATTCTCTTCTCCAGAAATCTTAAGCATATTGTCTCTTGCTAATATTTTAAGTTTTGGGAAATAGGTTTGAATAAGTTCAATATTTGTATTATTGGCACCAAAAAAATCAATAGGATTAATCTGTTCTATTAAAAAAGTTTTTTCAAAAGCCATCGTATTTTTATGTATTTGTTTTGTTTTTTAATATTTTTGTAAAACACATTTTTGATAAAGATTTGTAATGAACAAAAATAATATTTTAATTTCACAATTCTTTTACATTTTAATTGAGCCAAAAAAATAATGAAAATAATCACATTAACAAGCGACTGGGGTTTAAACGACTATTATCTGGCAACAGTTAAGGGAACCATATTATCACAAATACAGGAAGCTTGTATAATTGATATAACACATTCTATACAGGCATTTGATATAACTTCTGCTGCATTTATTCTTAAAAATTCTTTTCAAAGCTTTCCCGAAGGCACTATTCATATTATTGGAATAAATACCGAAGCCACTTTAAAAAATGCCCATATTGTTGCTTTATACAAAAAGCAATATTTTATTGGGACAGATAATGGTATTTTTTCTTTGATATTTGACGAACCGGCTGATAAAATCATTGAAATTGATATTATTCAGGATTCGGATTATTATACATTTCCTACACGCGATGTGTTTGTTAAAGTAGCTGCACATATAGTAATGAATGGCGAAATTGACAGCTTGGGTGATGAGAAGAAGAAATTGAACGAAAAATATTTTATTTCACCGGTTATTGTTAATAATATAATAAAAGGCAACATCCTTTATATCGACCGTTACGAAAATGCGATAACAAATATTTCTGAGTCTTTATTTATGGAAACCACAAAGGGAAAGAGTTTCTCTATAGATTTTAGGGGTTCAACTTACGAAATTAAAAAAATTTCTAAATCGTATAGCGAAGTAGAACCGGGAGAAAAACTGGCCATTTTCAGCACCACACATTTTCTTGAAATTGCAATTAATCAAGGCAAAGCAAGCAGCTTACTGGGCTTACATCTTAACGACAATATCAGTGTTGTCATTGAATAATAAGCGACTAGTCTATATTATACCTTAAATTTTCTATGATAAAATTTTGTCTTTCGGGTGTGTTTTTTCCCATATAAAAAAGCAGCAGCTCATTAAATGAAATATCCCTATTGAATAATACGGGGTCTAAACGTATAGATTTACCAATAAAATGCTTAAACTCATCAGGAGATATCTCTCCCAGCCCTTTAAACCTTGTTATTTCAGGATTTACGCCAAGCATGTTTATGGCATTTACACGTTCTTCTTCGGTATAACAATATAGTGTTTTGGATTTGTTGCGCACCCTGAATAAGGGTGTTTGTAGTATATATAAATGGCCGTTTTTGATAATATCGGGGTAAAATTGAATAAAAAAAGTGATGAGCAGCAAACGTATATGCATCCCGTCAACATCAGCATCAGTAGCTATAACTATATTGTTATAACGGAGGTTTTCGATGCCATCTTCAATATTAAGAGCCGACTGAAGAAGATTAAATTCTTCATTCTGATACACTACTTTTTTTGATTCGCCATAACAATTAACGGGCTTGCCTCTCAGACTAAAAACAGCTTGTGTATTTACATCCCTAGACTTTGTAATGGAACCGCTTGCAGAATCGCCTTCTGTGATAAATAAGGTGGAATTTAGGCGTTGTTCATGGTTTGTATTGTAATGGGTGCGACAATCGCGTAATTTGCGGTTGTGAAGACTTACCTTTTTGATGCTGTCGCGGGAAATCTTTTTAATATTGGCTATTTCTTTTCTTTCTTTTTCGGATGTTAAAATTTTGGCCAGTAAAGCATCAGCCACATCAAGATTTATATGTAGGTAATTATCCAGATGACGTTTTACAATATCCTGAATATAATTTCTAATTGTAGTTCCCTCTGGCTCCATATATACAGAGCCCAGCTTTGTTTTGGTCTGTGATTCGAAAACGGGTTCAACTATTTTGATACTTATAGCTGCAATAATTGAAGTTCTTATATCTGAAGGGTCGAAATCTTTTTTATAAAACTCTCTGATGGTTTTTACAACAGCTTCTCTGAAGGATGATTGATGGTTGCCTCCCTGTGTGGTGTGTTGTCCGTTAACAAATGAATAGTAATACTCACCATATTGTTTAACACTATGTGTAAAAGCAAATTCAAAATCGTTTTCGCTGATATGTATGATAGGATAATGAATGCCGCTGTCAATATTTCTTTTAAGCAGGTCGTGCAAACCATTTTCGGACTGGAACTTGATACCATTAAATTTAATTGTCAGGCCTTTGTTAAGAAAGGCATAGTTCCAGAGCATTTTTTCGACATATTCGCTGATGTAATGGAAATCACCAAAAATCTCCCTGTCGGGAATAAAACTGATTATGGTGCCATTGCTTAACGAAGAGTCCTCATCTTTATCGCTGGTTAAGATGCCTCTTTCAAATTCGGCTAACTTTGTTTTACCCTCTCTTATGGTTTGGACTTTAAAATATTGCGATAGTGCATTAACAGCTTTTGTTCCTACGCCATTAAGCCCAACAGTTTTTTTAAAGACTTTGGAGTCGTATTTTGCTCCTGTGTTTATTTTGGATACACATTCTATCAGTTTCCCTAATGGTATACCCCTGCCATAATCACGTACTGTAACTTTTGATTCTTTAATTGAAATTTCTATAGTACGTCCATGTCCCATGATAAATTCATCCACAGAATTGTCAATCACTTCTTTCAGAAGCACATAGATGCCATCGTCTTGCGATGCCCCATCGCCCAACTTGCCAATATACATACCAGGTCGCGTACGTATGTGCTCTTCCCAATCCAGTGTGCGAACACTTTCCTCATCATAGATGTTTTCGGGGGGGGTAACAGATTTAAGCTCCATACTTGCTTGTATTTTAATCTGCAAAGATAAGCAAAATATCAATACTCATGCTGTTTGTGAAAAATTGTTAATATCTTTTTAATACATTTTGAAACGCTTTGTCAAAAATGTGTTTTTTTCAATGAGATGTTCCCTGATAGGATTTCTGTAAAAGCTTATATATGCTTTTTTAATGACAGAATCAACATAGGATTCTTCAATACCTTCGGGCTTATAGAAGGGATAAGCTTCTTGGTTGAGCATATAGTTTTCGTACAGATGTTCATTTTTATTTTGTTCTTTAATAAATAAATCGAACATTTTTGTGTCGGGAACAATATTAAGTTTATAAAAGTATGCATAATCAGGATTTATTTGTAATGAAAAATCAATGGTCTCTTGCATCTGTTCTTTGGTCTCAGAAGGATGTCCAATAATAAAAGTGCATTCTGTAATTATTTCAAGTTCACGACAAAGTTTTATTACTTTAATAAATTGTTCATTTTTTATTTTCTTATTAATACTGAACCGCAAATCTTCATTACCTGTTTCTACACCAAGGAGTATGCGTTTAAGCCCTGCATTTTTC
>CAZVOS010000160.1:0-6568 GCA_964628845.1 uncultured Bacteroidales bacterium
CCTACATCAATGCCCTGAACCGCCTGGAATGGCTGAAGGGAAACATCAGGAAGGAGATTATTCTATAATTTGGAATGGAAAAGATGATTCGGGCAATCAGTTGAGCCCAGGAATCTATTTTGTAAAGCTCAGCTGCAATAGGTACAATCAAACAATGAAATTATGCAAAATGAAATATGAATAGTGATTTTTGCAAAGACGAAGGAGGTTATTTTGTAATTGTTAGGGTTTAATTATGATAAAAACAGTTTACTTGGTACTAAAACGGCTCCCTTTGTTTATCTTTTTGCTGGCATGGGGCCGTATTTGTGCTCAATCGAAAGACGATAAGGTTTTTCAATATTTGAATATAGAATTAGAGCTTGGTTCTGTTTACAACGACAATATTCTAAATTACTCTGATTATTATCTGACAAAATTTTTAAACAAACAGGATTCGGGGAGGTTTCATATTAATACCAGTGATGGATTGGTATTAGACCAATCTATTAAAATAGCGCCTGTATTTAAGTTTTTTGGTAAGAATAAAACCGTTTTGGAAGGAGATTTCAGCCGACAGTCGTATATTAATAATAAGATAAAAAACTGGAACAAGTTCAATTTTAGCATAAAACAGTATTTTAAAAATAAAATAATTATTAATTTATCCTATAGTTATATTCCTGAATTTTACATACGACATTACCGTGATGATGATTTGGCTGACGTTTACGGCTATACTCCTGAAACTTTTCAACCCTTCGGTTTCGCCAAAAATGATTATGGCATCTGGATTGAAAAAGCATTTTTTAAGCATAATTCTACTCGTTTGAGGTTGTCGTTTAACAATGAGCAATACTTCTATAATAAATATTATACTGAATATGATTGTAACAATGAGAACTATGCCATAAGTATTTATCAATCAATAAAGGATAAAATAAAATTTAAATTAGGTTATAGGTTTATCGTTTCGAATGCAAAAGGATTTGATGAGTTTCAGGAAACTAAAGATAATTCTGATGATTCTGACCCCTCATACAAAGCAGATGCGTACAGTGGCACAGTAAGATATCCATTGCCAAGGATATTTAATAAACAGCATACCATTGGCGTTGATGCAGAATATAAAAGAAGTTGTTTTACTTCCATGCATTATCTGCAAACAGACAGATTGCATGCCGGCAGAATTGATGATGTGTATAAAATGGGCATCAACTACGAAATTAAATTGTCAAGACCACTTAGAATTTCAGGTTTTTACAAATGGTATAAACGCGATTCCGATACCAGAGCCGAAGCCAACAAAGAATATGTGTCGCAGGAGAAAGATTGCACACAACAACAATTCGGACTTGCAGTAACATACTATTTCAAAGATATCAATTTTGTACGTTCAGGTTCTAAATAAAATAACAAATTATAAAAGCTGATTTTAATTTTTTTAAATATATATTATAATGAATAATCAAAGAAACTTATGGAAGAACGAATTATATGCATTGTTTTTAATATGTATGTTTTTTCTATTTGGTTGTGCAAAACCTAATGACCCCATATCGATTGATGACCCTGTAACAGAAGAACCAGGTAATGGAGGTTATACTGTTGTTAGCAAATTTGTAACGGATGCTTATGCTCAGGATGTACTTAAAAAGGATACATTAGTATATATTACACAGGGCGAAGGGGGCTTATTGATTGTAGATGTTTGCAATCCGGCAAATCCTTTCGCTGTTTCAACAACAACAGAAGATGTACGCGGCTATTCGACAAAGATATCAATAAAGGACAGTGCTGTATATATAGCTGCAGGAACTTTTGGTGTTACTGTTGTAGACGTTGTAAATCCATTATTGCCCGTCGTCTCTGTTTCCAATAGCTCGATGAAGCCTGCTAAAAATCTTCATATTTTAGGAAATTTTCTTTTTACAGCAGTCAGCGAGACAGGAGTAAAAATAGCCGATATAACGGAAGTCCTTTATCCTGATCCACGCAGTACTATTAATACCAGTGGTTATGCCATGGATGTTTGCACGTCGTTGGACAGCAGTTTATTACTGGTGGCATGTGGTGAGATGGGGTTGCAGATTTTCGATATTTCCGACTTTTCGGAAGGTTGGGGAAATTACCCTCTAATAGGTCATTGCGATACAAAAGGGTATGCAGAGTCTATAACTCTATCGGATATTGATTCTATTGCTTTTATGGCTTGCGGTACTGCAGGACTACAGATTATTAACTTTTCTGATACAGCTAATATTTTTGTTACAGGTTCTTATGCCACAGGGGGATATGCTAAAGAGCTTATTTATGAAGATAATAAAGTCTTCATTACTACCGAAGGAAAAGGGCTTCAGATAATAGATGTTTCCGATCTGAGCCATCCTGTTTTGATGGGTGTTGTTAAAACTTCGTATGCATTAGGTCTCGACATCGACGATGACTACATCTATGTGGCTGATGAAGATGAAGGATTAATCATTATTGCAAGGCCGTAATTAGAAAATGTCCGTAAAGTCAATGTTTGAATCAAAAAAGCACCAAAACACAAATGGCAAAATACAAACAATTTTCAAATTTCAATAACCAAATGGTCAAAACAGCTTATAATATTGTGATTTTGATTATTGGAATATATTTGTTATTTAATGTTTAATGATAGAAATTTATAAATCGAATGAGTAGTAACGAAACTTCAACTAAGTAAAATAAATGTATAGTTTAATAATACTTATTTCATTATCTGTTTTTCTGGTATTATATGGTCTTATAGAATACAGAAATCATCAGAAATTGGTTTTAAAAATTCCTATTCGCATACATGTTAACGGTACACGAGGAAAATCCAGTTTGACACGTCTTATAGCTGCAGGATTAAGGGTAGGAGGAATTAATGCCATAGCCAAAGTAACCGGAACATATCCCCGTTTAATTTTGAATGATGGCAGCGAAGTAGAAATTCACCGTAAGGAAAAAGCCAATATTATTGAACAGCTAAAAATTGTAAAGTATGCTGTGAAGCATAATGCTGATGCCTTGATTATTGAATGCATGGCTTTGCAACCCATCTATCAAAAAATAACCGAAAAAAAGATGATTCATGCAACTATAGGTGTGATTACCAATGTGCGTCTCGACCATCTGGATGTGATGGGACCTGGCTTAATGGATGTCGCAAAAGCCATCAGCTATACGATACCATCAGGCAAATATTTTTTTACGGCCGAAAACAGAATATACGATTACCTTAAAAAAATTGCTGAAAGTAAGAAATGCATTTCCTTTCAGTCGGACGAAAACACGGTGACCAACGATGAAATGACGGGCTTTTCATATATCGAACACAAAGAAAATGTAGCTCTGGCCATTGCCATTTGCGAGCATCTGGGTGTAAAAAGAAAAACGGCTCTGAAAGGCATGTATGCCGCGATTTCCGATGAAGGTGTGCTGACAAAAATCACCATCAACAGTGAGGGTAAAAAACTAATATTTTTTAATGCTTTTGCTGCGAACGATCCCGAATCAAGCTTAATGATATGGAATAATTTAATCAAATACGCTCCTGATAATGATTTTAAAATAGTCATGGTAAATACCCGAGAAGACCGTCTTGACAGGGCCCGACAATTGGTAGAGATGATAAGCAAAAATATTAACGCAGATTATGTAATTTTTATAGGGCAGCGCTCCGATGTTGTAGAAGATATGGCTTTGAAAAACAAAATATCTAAAGAAAAAATTCTAAATATAGGATGGACAACACCCGAAGAAGTTTTTAATAAAGTCATGGCCATCATTCCTGAAAGTGCTACTGTTGTTGCTATGGGGAATATGGGAGGTATGGGTGCCGATGTGGTAAAATATTTCGAAAAAATGAGTACGTTTAAAATTAAACAATTATGATAGAAGTTGCAATAGCTCTCGGACTGGTTTCTAGTCTTTTTTTTGTGGATGCATTTGGTCTTGCTGCAGGAGGCATCGTAGTACCCGGTTACTTTGCCCTTCAGTTATCCCATATCGACCAAATAGCAGCTACATTTATCATTGCTATTTTTACCAGTCTTATTATAAAATTCATTGGAACCTTTACTTTTATGTATGGCCGCAGGCAGATGGTTTTATGCTTACTTGTCGGTTGTATTCTTTCTGTTATCTCGCATTATTTTCTGGTGTTCAATGTTGCTGAAAATACCTACCAGCTCGAGGCACTGGGATGGGTTATACCCGGTCTGATTGCACATTGTATAAACAGGCAAGGGGTTACTAAAACCGTTAGTATGCTTATCATTACGTCTGTTATAGTACGCTTTTCTGTAATTTTATTATTTAATGGCTCTTTAATCCCTTAACAATATGAAATTTTTAAACCTCATTAACATCCGTTCAAATTTTGTACTTCTCTTTTTAGCACTGCTTTCATTGATTGGTTTTTATATGGTCGAGAACAATAAAATAATGCGCAGGGATAAGTGGTATGATGAAAAATTTGAAGCTTCAAAATTGTGTTTAGAGGCCGCTCGTGCCATTAAAAACTATCATTACGGAGACACCAAGTTTATAAATAGTTTTAACGATCCGAACGAAACAGGTATTATTGGCAATGAGTATTCATCTATCACTTCAGAGCAAGGATCCTTCTCGGCAAAATCAACGGCTACAAACCCAAACTTTGCAGCACTGGCTGTTCATTTTCTTAAAAAGCTTGACGTTAAAGAAGGCGATTATATAGCCGTGGGTATGACGGGTTCATACCCGGGACTTAATCTTGCTGTATGTGCTGCTCTTAAAACGTTAAAGCTGAAGCCAATAATTATTAGTTCTGTGTCATCTTCTAGCTGGGGTGCAAACGAACCTGATTTTACCTGGCTTGATATGGAAAAGGTTCTTTGCGATTCGGGAATTATAAATTTCAGTTCTGTAGCTGCTTCTATTGGTGCAAGTGGTGATATAGGCCGGGGACTAAGCATTGAAGGCGTTGAAATGAGTAAAGAAGCCATAAAAAAAAATAATGTTAAATTTATTTACTGCGACTCCATGAAGGACGATGTTGCTCTCAGGATGCATATATATGACAGTTGCGCCGGAAGCGAGTCCATTAAAACCTACATTAATGTGGGTGGGGGCATTGCAAGTATGGGTTCTACGAAAAATGAAGGCCATATACCTCCTGGTATAAATAAAAAAATATCCTTGCAGGAATTCCCCGAAAAAATTGGTGTGGTTTACGAAATGGCTAAAAGAGGTATTCCTGTCATTCAGATGTTTGATGTTCATACGCTAGCCGAAACTTATGATTTACCCTTAAAACCAATCCCCTTGCCTCCGCCTGGCAGTGGAGAATTGTTTCAATCAGAAAAATATAATTTGCTCGTGGTCGCACCCATTACTTTTGTGCTTATAACTTTAATGATTTTTTTTATTTACCAGGATAAAAAAAATGTACGACTCGGTAAAGATATTCTTCGCACCGAAAAGAAAACGGATAACGATTTATTATTATAATTTAAAAATATGAGAAAGAACACGATTTTATTAAAAATGTTTTGCATTTTATTGTTCACAATGTTTCAGATAAACCTGAATGCACAATTGAACAGGGTAAAATATAATTATAAGGGAAATCTTTATACCTATTATGCTTTATCAAGGGATAGTGCAACCCATATTTCTGTAACAGGGCCCGGTAAACTTAAAATAACCACACATGCCCGTTTTACAAGCGAAAGTCCCGACAGTCTTTCATATACAGTAGTTTATTATATCGATAATACAGACGTTAAGCTTTTTAATGCTAAGAAAGTAATCAGGGCAGGAAAAGATGTTTTTATTCAGTCAATTGATGACATGCCATCAACTCCAAAAAAATATATTATAAAAGTTGAGCCCGGCGTTCACGATTATAATTTTCTAATGTTGAATATATCACCACAGGTCGATCTTCGCTATAAATTTGTCCCTGATTCAGTGGTTGAATGGAAAGACAAGTTTTCTCTTACCGACACATCTGAAATAAATATCAGAATTGATAAATCCAGTACAAAGCCGTATTACCGTTTTTCTGCCGATAATCCTCAGAAGTTTAAGGTTAAAGGGCCTACAACGCTACGGGTTCTAACGCGGCTCGAATATAATTATTCTATGCAAGGGTTTATATCTTACCTTGTAAGTGTAAAAAGAAACGATACCATAGCCGACACCTATAAACTTGAGGGAAAACCATCTCAGGAAGCACAATATACTAATGACAAAAAACTTATTCCAGGAACTCTGGAGGAATTTTTTCTCGACGTCCCTGCTGGTGATAATTACTATGAGTTTACCCTTTTAGATAAGAAACTCACAGCACTGATAAGGGTTTCTAAAGGAAGTAAAGTTTTAAAGAAAGAGGATAAGAGCGATAGTCTTTAAAATATTAATTGCATGTTTATTTATCATTACTGTTTGTATTATTATTCGTTTATGAAACATTCTTTATTAACCCTATTCATTTTTGCAAGTCTGATTTTAACAGCTCAGAACGGGCACAAGACCCAAAGAGCTATTGTTGTGCCAGCTAATATTGACAGTATAATAGCTTATGAAAAAA